>DASTSZ010000073.1:0-2470 GCA_035760425.1 Candidatus Eiseniibacteriota bacterium
TCCCGGCCATCACGGCGCGGATCCAGGACGTCGTCCCGCGCGTGCTCACCTCGATCCTCGTGCTCATCGCGGGCATCCCGATCGCGCTCGCCTCGGCGCGGCTCTTGAACGGGCTCTTCCCGGTCTCCACGAACCGGTCGAGCCGGCTCCGCTATCAGGCCTTCCTCTCGATCCTCGTCGGCGTCACGGTCCTCCTCGCGCTCGAGCAGCTGGGGCTCGCCGCCCAGCTCGTCGTCGCGATCGGCATCGCCGCCGCGGCCGCCGCGGGGCTGGCGCTCGCGCTCGCGTTCGGCCTCGGCTGCCGCGATCTCGCGCGCGACCTCATCGTGGAGTACCTGCGGGCTTCCGAAACGGGCGTCGAGCGCGATCGGCCGTGAGCGCCCCGGGGGAGTTCGCGCTCTTCTCGGTGTCGCATCTCGAGTCGCCGGCCGGCATCGTCGCGACGAGCCTCGAGTCGATGGCGGCCGGCATCGCGTCGGCGCCGCCGCTGGCGCTCTTTCATCACGTCGCGCGTCTGCCGCTCCGGTTCCCCCACGGCCGCGACCTGCCGGCGAACGACTTCGCGCGGTGGGCGCGGACCGCCCTCCAAGACCCGGAGACGGCAGAGCAGCTTGCGTACGCCGGCGCTCCGTCGCTCACGCCCATCGAGACGCTTCGCGCGTCCCTTCTCGCCGCGCTCGAAAAGGTCCCCGCGCGTCGCCGGCAGCACGAGGCGCCGGCGGAGGCGGCGTTCCAGTTCGTCATGACGCGGAGCGTCCCCGCGCCGATGGGCGAGTCGCTGGCCGACCCGCGCGACATCTCCGCCGTCTGGCCGCGGCTCGACAGGGCGTGCCTCTTCTACCACCTGATCGAAGCGCCCCTCCTCGGTCCGGAGCCCGCGCGGCTCGCGGTCTGGCTCGACGGGCACGGCGCCGCGGGCCTCGCGCGCGTGGCCGGGGAGTTCGCGAACGCGGGCTATCCCATGGGACGGCTCCACCGCGAACTCGGGACGCGCTGGCGGCGGAAGCTCATTCCCGGCCGACTCGTCCGGTCGCTCGAGGCGTCGGAGGGAACACGGCGCGCGGTGGCCCGCGACACGATGGCGCGGCTGGCGGGCCGACTCGCGGGCGCGCCTCACGTCACTCCCGCCGAGCCGGTGGAGCCGCCGCCCTTGGACGACGAACCGGGGGCCGTGTCATGAACGAATCGATTCGTGCGAACGGCGAAGACGCCGCGTGGGGCGAGGCGCCCCCGGCGAGGAGCATCCTCGATCGCTACGCGAGCGTGGTCGGCGGCGACGCCATCCGCACGCTCGAGATCCTCGCCAAGAAGCTCCACGGACGTCGCGTCGTCATGGTGAACACGACGCGCACGGGCGGAGGCGTGGCGGAGATCCTCCACCGGGTGGTGGCGATCCTGAACGAACTAGGGGTCCCCACGACCTGGGAGGTGATGGAGGGAGACCTCGCCTTCTTCAACATGACGAAGAAGATGCACAACTCCCTTCACGGCCATGGCACGCCCCTCACGGCCGAGGATCGCGACGTCTACCGCGAACGAAACCGCCTCGAGGCGCGCCGGCTCGCGCTCGACGGCGACCTCATTCTCATCCACGACCCGCAGCCCGCCGCCCTCATCGCCCACTGCCGCCGCCCCGGCCAGCGCTGGGTCTGGCGCTGCCACATCGATCTCTCGCGGCGCGACCCCGAGTACTGGGACTTCATCGCGCCCTGGGTCTCGGCGTACGACGCGGCCATCTTCTCGGCGATCGAGTTCGTGCCGCCGCTTCCGAATCCTGTCTACCTCGTGCCGCCCTCGATCGATCCCTTCGCGGACAAGAACCGCGAGATGCGGGCGGAGGAGGCGCAGGAGATCGTGGCGCGCTACGGCATCTCGCCGCGCCCGCCCCTGGTGACGCAGGTATCGCGCTTCGACCGCATCAAGGACCCGCTCGGCGTCATCGACGCCTTCGCGCTGGTGCGAAAGCGCCGTCCGGCGCATCTCCTCCTGGCCGGCGGGAGCGCGAGCGACGATCCCGAGGGCGCCGAGGTGCTGGCGGAGGTGCGCGCGCGGGCCGACTCGATGGAGGACGTCACCGTCCTCGAACTGCCCCCGATGTCCGATCTCGAGATCAACGCCATCCAGCGCGTCTCCACCGTGGTGGTGCAGAAGTCGCTGCGGGAGGGGTTCGCCCTCACCGTCTCCGAGGCGCTCTGGAAGCGGCGCGCGACGGTGGCGAGCGCGGTCGGAGGGATCCCGCTCCAGGTGCTTCACGAGCACACCGGACTTTTGGTCCGGTCGATCGAAGGGACGGCGTTCCAGACCATGCGGCTCCTCGACAATCCGGTTCTACGCCAGGAATTGGGGGCCGAAGGCCGGGAGCACGTGCGGCACAATTTCCTCCACACGAGGGAGGTTCGCGACTACCTCGCGGTCTTCGCGTCGCTCGATCTCTGAGCGCCGGTCCGCCCTTTTCGCGCGTACGGGCCGG
>DASTSZ010000074.1:0-5715 GCA_035760425.1 Candidatus Eiseniibacteriota bacterium
GTTCCGCTTCGTCACGCGCCCGCGTCGAGCGCCTCGCGCGCCGCGTCGAGAAGCGGCTTCGCCGAAACCGGACCGTTCACCGCCGCCCGCATCCACGCGTCGGGCGTAAGCCGTCCCAGCCGCGTGAGCCGCTCCACCTCCGCCGCGAAGGGAACCTGCCGAAGCCGCTCCGCCAGCTGGAAGGCCACGATGTGGCCGATGGCGTAGTCGGGCAGATACATCGCCGAATTCACGATGTGGGAGTAGATGGCGAGCAGTTCGACGTCGCGCTTGCCGTAGTGGGGCGCGAACCACCGGTTCCAAACCTCACGCGCCGCGGCGACGACCGCCTCGCGCGTCTCGGCGGGCGTGGCGCGCGGATGCGCGTAGAGCCAATTCCAGATCTTCATGTCGAGGAGACTCACGCCCGCGATCTCGACGGTCGCCCAGAGACTGTGGATCGCCTCGTGGCGGCGCGCCTCCTCGCCGCGAGCGCCGAGGCCCAACACGGCGAGGTCGTAGCCCTGGAACGTGAACGCGAACGCCTCGGTGAAGGCGGTGTTGGGAACGCCGTTCAGCGCCCAGTAGTCGATGGCGTTGAGCGAGAAGACCTGTTCCACGTTGTGCCCCAGCTCGTGCATCGCGACGTTGTAGCCCTGGAAGTCCATGCCGCCCGCCGGCACGCGCGTGCGGAGATGCGCCTTGTCCTCGCGGCGCTGGGCGCCGGAGGCGTGGCCGGCCCCGCGCGCGGGGTCGACGACGATTCGCTCCGCGAGCCACGCGGCGCGCTCCGGCGAGAAGCCGAGCGTGCCGAGGATCTCCGGAATGGCCGCCTGAAAGGCCTGAAGATTCGGGAAGCGCCGCTGCGCCTCGGCGTCGAGCTCCTCCGAGCGCACGCCCGCGCGCGGAAGGTAGCCCGTGTACCAGAGATCGAACGGCTCGAGCGGGCGGCCGAGCCGCGCCGCGATCCGGCTCGCCACGCGTCCGACTTCCGGCGCCTCGAGGACCGAGACGAGGAGCGCCTCCACCTCCGACTCCGGAATCTGGCGGTCGAGATTGAAGCGCCGCTGGATGAACGTCGGCGCCGTCGGCGCGTAGGGATCGACGGCGCGAAGCGCGTGGAAGACGCCGAGCAGCTTCGCGTAGCGCGTGTCGGGCTCCCGCGCCGAGAGATCGCCGGTGGCCGGCGCGCTTCCGGCGGGGGCCACGGTGTTCGTCTCGGGCGTCCAGACGACGTCGGGATTCGAGCGGACGGCGTCGGGGATCTCCTGGCGGACGATCCGCTCCATCATCGTCTGGATGAGCCGCTGTTTCTCGAATCCCTCGGGGCCGGCGCCGTAGTTCGCCTTCAGCTCGTCGCGAAGCCCCCAGTGCGAGATGAGCCGCAGGCCCGCCGGGAAGGGGCGACGGCCGTCGCGCGTCGCCACGCGATCCATGTGAAGGACGCATCCGGCGATGTAGACGTCGGCCGCGTTCAGCGCGCGCGTCGTCTCCTGCGTGAGTTCGGCGGGGACGCGAAGCGCGAATCGATCCATGAGGCACGAGCGCGCCCACGCCTCGCGGCTCCAGCCGCCGCCGTCGCGGAGTCGCTCCTCGAGGCGGTGGACCGGGAAGTTGAGGAGCGCGAGGAACGCGACCTTCGTGCGGAAGAGATCGGGCTCCACGTGCGCGAAGAGATCCACGTTCGCGAAGAGGAGATCGACGGGCGCCAAGGGCCCCGTGTCGGTGTCCATGGGACGACGAAGTTCGCGATGGAGTTCGTGGAGGAGCCCGTCCACCTGTTCGAGGATGTCCGAGACGCGCGTGAAGGCGTGCGCCCGCGCCGCGTCGTCGGCCAGGTAGTAGCGGTCGCAGAACGCGGCGAATTCGGCCGCGTCGCCGTCCTCGGCCCACCAGCGCTCCGCCACTTGGCGGACGCCGCGGCCGATGGCGCCGGCGTGCGCGGCGCCGTGCCGGGCGGTCAGTTTCGCGGCGACGTCGTCGATCGTCGCGACGGGAAGGAACGCGCGGTGCGCGGGCGAGGCGGTGCGGGCGGCGGCGGCCATGGCGTCGGGATTCATGTTCGAGGGTTACTCCCTAACGGGTGCGGTGGTCGTGTCGGCGGCGGCAGGAGCGTTCGCGGGCGCGTCGCTGCTCCACATGTCGCGGTGGATGCGCCAGCCCGCGTCGGTCTTCTTCCAGACGACGAGATACTTCCCCGCCTCGACCGTCTGGCTGTCGGTTCCCACGAGCGCGTAGCGCCCCTCCTCCGTGACGATGTCGCCCGTGCCGTGGATCTCGTCGGCCTGAATCGTCAGGAGCGGGATCGGAAGCTGGAAGATGCCCTCCCACGATTTCACGATCGCGTCGCGCCCGAGCGCCGGCGCCTCGTTCGGCGGCATGAGCTTCGCGTCTTCCGTGTACATGAGGCCCAGCGCCTTCCCGTCCCGCGCCGCGAAGGCCTTCATGAAATCGCGGTCGAGCGAGTCGATCGCCGCGCGAACCGCGGCGGGATCGGCTTGCGGCGGCCTCGCGCAGGATCCGGAGAAGACGACGAGGAGGGAGAGGAACGCGGCGACGAACGCGAACGGAAACGCGGACATGCGCCCGGGGAGAGAGAAACGCATGGCGGAACTCCTCGACTTGAGATGAGAGAAGCGGCGACGCGCGGCTACGCCGCGGAGGGCGCCGATTCCGGTTCTTCGACCACCCAGCGAACCGACTTGCTGCACGGGCAGACGCCGCCGACGCGCTTCAAGTTCGGCATCTTCTTGCTCGCCTGCTCGGCCGTGATGCGCCCTTCGGCCACGTCCCGAAGCGTCTCCACGTACTGCCGCATGTCCCGGCTGTGGAGGTACGGGTCCGGCAGCGAGGCCGCGAGATGCCGGACGAAGTCGTCGACGCTTTCGAACGTCTCGCCGCGCGTCCCGACCATCGTCCACGCGGGGACGCCCTTGCGCCGGAAGAAGCGGCGATCGGGCAGGATGAGGAGATCCTGCCACGAGACCGAATCGAACTTGCCGTGGTCGGCGAGAAGCCGCGCGACGAGCGCCTCGGCCTCGTCGGGCGACAACTGCGGCAGCCGCGCGCGGACGTAGCGCGTGTTGAGATCGGTCACCACCTTCTGCAGTTCGTCGAAGTAGAGCGACTGCGCTTCCTCGTTCTTCATCGTCTTGAAGCCGAACTTGATGTTCGACTCGCCGCCCTTCTCGTGACCGAACATCTCGAGCCCGCGCGGCACCCACTTGTGGAGCGAGCGCTGGATGGCGTTCATCGTCACGAGTTCGTAGCCCTGCGCGGCGCGCTGCACCCAGCGGCGAAGCGGCACCACGCCCGCGGCGAGGTGGAACGCCTCCTCGCGGAGCATCGGCGGCATCGACTGCGCGAACGGCTTGTAGGCGCAGACCTTCTGCATCGCCAGCTGGTACTTCCCGACCCGGTCGATCACCGCCGCGAAGACGACGTTGTCGACGAAGGAGTCGTAATCGATGTTGAAGGCGTCGAGGACGTGGGAGCCGGTTCGCATGGACAGGATCTCCTCGATCATGTCCTCGGGCTTCTGGTCGGTGACGCCGCTCCAATCCTGCGAGGTGAGCAGGTGGAACATTTGATAGCCGTGCCGCAGCTCTTCCGCCATCACGCGGAGCACCCAGAATCGATCTTCGTCTTCCTGCGCGCGGGAGAGCGTCACTTCGTGCTGCTGGATGGAGCCGAACTCGGTGGAGGCCTGCGCGCGAATGATCGCGAGGAGGTGGCGGCCCTGGTCCTCCGTCATTTCGGAGGGCTTCGTCATGCGGGCCTGCCCCTTCTGATCCCCGACCTCGATGGTGTCGCCCATGCCGACTTCCATCTTGGCGCAGAGGCAGAACTCCGGATCGTTCGGAAAGTACTTCGTCCACATCTCGGGCAGGAGGCCGTAGTCCGGAAAGTGATGCCGCTGCCAGTGGAGGACGGCCGAATGGAATTTCTTCGGGAGGGTGGTCTGCTCGACGTTCACGAGACGGGCATCTCCAGCGCCTGAAGCGGCGCGTTTTGGAATCCGACGGCGCGGAGGAATCCGGAGAGTTCGCTGTCCGCGGGGCCGACGAGAGTCCGAAGCGTGGTCGCGCCCTGCGCGCGCAGATAGCTCTGGGCCGCCTCGAACATCCGGCGACCGACGGAGCGTCCCTGGTAGTCGGGATCGACGCCGAAGCGCTCGATCCAACCGCTCGTCTCCTCCAGCCCGAACTCCCCGCTCCGCAGGTCGGTGAACATGAATCCGACGACCTTCCCGCCGATTTCGGCCACGGGGCAGGCCTCGGGATCGCGGCGCAGGTAATAGACGACCCGGCGCTCCCAGACGTCCGGCCGATAGACGCCGGTGAGCCGTTCGTCGATGGCGGTGATTCGGCCCAAATCGAGCTCGGAAAGGGGGCGAATCAAGACGGCGCCGGGGGCGGAATTCATGGTCCGAGAATAGCATAGCGCCCCGGACGCGGGCACCCGGTAGATGGGCGCGCGTTCGGGGCGCGAAAAGGCGTCCTGGAGCGGTCCGGCCGCCGGCGGGAGGGTTACTCGGAGGTGGTCGGGTCGATGATCGTCACGACTCGGGCGACGCTATTCGCCGGAAACCCGCCCTGCTTCGCGTGCTCCATCACGGCGGCTTCATTCGGGGCGTTGTAGACGCAGTAAATCTTGTCGCCGGTGACGTAGGAATGGACCCACTGGATCGACGGCCCCATCTTCGCGAGCACGCCGCAGGACTTCTGGGAGATGGCCTTCAGATCGGCGGCCGACAGGCTGCCGGCCCCCGGGATTTCGCGTTCGATGACGTACTTGGGCATGGTTCCTCCGTGGTTGGGTCGATGCGGTAGCCGCGAATGAGCCTACACCCGGGGAGGAACGCGATCTACTCGTGAACTACCAGAGTCGCCGCCGTCGCCGCGTCGTCGTGGAGACGCCGAGCACGCCGAAGAGCCCGCGCACGAGTTCGCGCCCGACGGTTCGCGCCATGGGCGAGCCGAGGGCCTTCCCGATCTGCTTCGCCACGTCGGCGCCGCCGTCCGCGGGGTTCTTCGCGGCGCGCTTGGGGGCCCGTGGCGCCGGCGCGTCCGACTCCCGCGCCGGCGCGTCGGCCTCGGCGGCGCGCGCACGCGCCTCCAGCACCTCGCGGGCGCTCTCCCGGTCGATCGTCTTCGCGTATTCGGCGTGAAGCGGCGAGGACGACACCCGCGCCTGGAGATCGGCCGCGGGAATCGGCGTCATGAGGCTCGCGGGCGGCGCGACGAGCGTCGCCACCACCGGCGTGGGGGTCCCCCGCGGCGAGAGGACGGTCACGAGCGCCTCGCCGATGCCGAGCGAGGTGAGCGTCTTCGGGATGTCGTAGTGCTCGGAGCGCGGGAAGGTGTTCGCCGTGGCTCGCAGCGCCTTCTCGTCGTCGGGCGTGAAGGCGCGGAGCGCGTGCTGCACGCGGTTCCCCAGCTGCGCGAGCACGTCGGCGGGTACGTCCTTCGGCGTCTGCGTCACGAAGAAGACGCCGACCCCTTTCGAGCGGACGAGCCGCACCACCTGCTCCACCTGCTGCAAGAACGGCTTTCCCGCATCCTCGAAGAGGAGATGCGCCTCGTCGAAGAAGAAGACGAGCTTCGGCTTGTCGGCGTCGCCGACCTCGGGGAGCGTGTTGTAGAGGCGCGCGAGCATCCACATGAGGAACGTCGACCAGAGCGCCGGCTTGTCCTACACGTCGGTCAGCTCGAGCACCGAGACGAGGCCGCGGCC
>DASTSZ010000075.1:0-9807 GCA_035760425.1 Candidatus Eiseniibacteriota bacterium
GACGAAGAGGGCGGAGGGAGTTCGCGAGCGGCGAAGCCGCGACGCATACTCCAGGAGCCCTCTTCGTCCCCCTCCTCGCCCCACATCGAAAGTTGGAGCGCGCGGGGCGCTTCTTCCCAGGCTTCGAGACGCAAGCGACGCACACGGACTCGCCTGGTTAGCGCGCGGTTTAGCAGGGCAGTCGCTTCGTCGCGCAGCACTCCCTCTTCCGACACACCCTCGTTCAGCGTCACTCGGGCACTTCCTTCTCTGCCGTCGGCGTAGATCACCTTCACTCCCAGCCGCCACGCCGCCACGCGCCGCCTGCGCAGACCTGTTCCGACTTCGATCGCGAGGCGCGCCATGCGCAATGTCAGCGCACGGTGGTCGTTGCTTTCGGTGGCGAGCGTTTCCTCGGCGACCGCCGTGGGTGGCGGCTCCACGGCGCGGAGCGGCGCGGTGTCGAGGCCCCGGGCTTCGCGCCAGAGGAGCGGCGCGGCCGGGCCGAACGCGGCGTGGAGCTGCGGCATCGTGAGCGCTTGGAGATCGCGCACCACGCGGAGCGCGAGGAGGTCGATCCGCGACGCGACGCCGTCGGCGCGCGCCGAGGGGAGGACGCGGGCGGCGAGCGGGCCGAGGAAGGCCTCCTCGCTCCCCCAACGGACGTCGAGGAGTTCGCCGTCGGGCGCCAGGACGCGCGCCGCGATGCCGCTCACGAGCCGCGTGGCCGCGAGGCCGAGCGTGGGATGGAGTCCGAACGCGCGCTCCACCTCCCGCCCGGCGCGCGCGGCGCGGTCGCGGAGACCGTCGTGCGTCCGCGCGACGCCGGTGAGATCGAGCACGAAGCGCCCAGTCGGGAGCCCCGCCCCGTCGCCCAACGGCGCATAGGGCGCGAGCCGTGCGCGAATGGAATCGGCGAGCCCCGTGTAGAGATCCCGATCGGGCGGAAGCGGCACGAGATCCCGGCAGAGCCGCCGCGCCAAGACCAGCGGCGTCCCCGGCGTCACGCCGGCGGCGCGGGCCTCTCGTGACACCGCCAACACCCGCGGCCGCGCCGAATCCCCCGGCGCCAACGCCACCGGCCGCCCCACCAGCTTCGGGCAGCGCAACCTCTCCGCCTGAATGGCGAACGAGTCGATGGCAACGTGGAGGATGGTCGCGGGCATGATGCGTACTCCGAGGTCGGCTTCGGGAGGAAGATCGCGGCGCTTGCCCGGGATCGCGCGCGGCGAAGTCCCTTCGGTCGTTGTGCGGCGCCCACGCTGCGCGTGGGCTTGCAGACTCCCTCCGGGATTCGCCGCGCGCGATCCCTGCGTCCGCCTCGTCCTGTCTCTAGTCGAACTCGAACTTCGGATCGGGCGGCGTCTGCTCCAGCGAGATGCGGCCGATCACGACGTCGGACCGGACGTAGCTCTCGCCCTTCATCGGAGCGCCGGAGAGGCGCCGGAGCATCGCGAGCTGTCCCGTATGCGTCAGGGCATCCGCGATCGGCCCCTGCAAGAGGCGCGTCATCTCGTAGCCCAACGGCTCGTCCGACGCCATCCGTTCGTCGAACGCCTTCAGCGACGTGAAGAAGCGCGCGCACTCGGCGTCCCACGCTTGGGGCGTCCCGCTAGTCCACTTCCCCTCGCCGTTCGCCATGGAGAGCGCCCAGTCGAAGAGGTCCCCCATGTGCGCGACGATGGAGAGCGGCGTGCTCCCCGCGCCCGGCGCGCGAAAGTCGGCGAAGGACGCGGGCGCGCCCCGCATGGTCTTGGCCGCGCGATAGGCGAGCGCGGCGAGGGTGTGGCGAATCACTTCTCGATCGGTCATCGGTCCCCCTGCGAATAGCGGCGCAGCAATCCGACCAGCACGCCGCGGATCTCCACGCGATCGGCCGCCACGCGAATCGGCGCGAGCGCCGCGTTCGCCGGACGGAGTTCCACGCGTGTTCCGGCCCTGTGAAATCGTTTCAGCGTCGCGTCGCCGTCCACGATGGCGACGACCGTCTCGCCGTTCTCCGCGCGGCGCGCGCGGCGGACCACGACGACGTCGCCGTCGTGGATGCCGTCCTCGATCATCGAGTCCCCCCGCACGCGAAGCGCGTAGCGCTCGCCGCCCTTGCCCAGGAGCGAGGCGGGGACGTCGATCTCCTCCGGCGTCTCGATCGCTTCGATCGGCCGGCCCGCCGCCACCACGCCTAGGAGAGGGATGGTGGCTCCTTCGGCGCGGCGGGCGGACGGGGCCAGCCAGCGTTTCGCGTTCGGCGGCGCCTCGGCCAGATAGCCGCGGCGGCGCAGCTGCGCGACGAGTTTCGCGACGGCGTTCAGGGAGGCCACGCCCAAGTGGCGGCGGATCTCCTCGAAGGACGGCGCGAAGCCGTGGCGCTCGCGGAACGAGGCGATGAAGTCGTAGGCGGTGCGCTGTCGCGGCGTCAGCAGATGCGATCCTCCGGGGTGGCGAGCGGCGATGGCGAAAGGGGCCCCGTGGCGGCCGCATGGCGCCCTGTGGGCGGCCGTCCGGGTACCCGCCCCGACAGGCGGTACGCTAGGCGCGCCCGACGGGACATGAAACAGGATAGGTGAAAGTAAGGTGAATGTCAATAGCTTCTCGCGCGTGGACGGAGGTAGACTCGGCGTGCGATCCACGATATCTACGCTCGGCCCCCGGGAGGAATTCCACCGATGCCGAACTCTCGACAGACGATCGAAACCACCGCCCGCCGCTGGATCGAGGAGATCTGGCGGCCGGGCGATCTCGGGACATTCGACGAACTCCACGCGCCCGAGTTTCGCGACCGAAGCGCCGCGGGGCGCGGCGACACGCGCGACGACTATCGCCGCATGCTCCGCGACTTCTACACCGCGTTCCCCGACTTCCACACGGTGATCGAAGACCTCGTGATCGACGAGTCGCGCGGGATCGCGGCCATTCGATGGACGGCGCGCGGCACGCATCGCGGCGCCTACCTCGGCGTGGCGCCGTCGGGCCGCGCGGTCGAGTTCGCGGGGATCGAGATCGTGCGCGTGGCGAACGGGAGCATCGTGGAGCGGTGGGGCGAGTGGGACGGGATGGGCCTCCTCGCGCGGCTCGGACTCTGGCGGCCCGCGACATAGGCGCACCAGGGGCGACTCCCCTTCCCCGTCCGGGTTCCCCTGGCGCCCGGCGGCCCGCTTCTCTATGCTGAATTCAATGAACGATGACTCGGCTCCCTGGCAGACGCCCGACGAACCGCCGCTGCCGTCCGAACCTCATCACGACGAGCCCACGCCCGTAGACGACGCGGTCGCGCCCGAAGCGATCGAGCCTTTCGTGACGCACGTCGCCGATCCCGAGCCCACGCCCGTCGCGACGGCGCCGCCCGAACCACAACCGCATCCGGAGCCCCAACCGCAACCGCCCCCGGCGCCGCGCCAGCCGCCGCGTCCGCCCGACGCCGCACGCTGCCATCGCGGCCTGCGTCCGCCGCCGCTCGACGTCTGGCGTTATCTCTCGCGCCCCGAACTCCTCCGCCGGTGGCTGGGCGAGGTCGACCTCGAACTCGCCATCGGCGGCGAGTTCGCGCTTCACGCGTGGAATGGGGATGTCGTGCGCGGGCAGGTGCTCCAGGCCGATCCGCCCTCCGCGCTCGCCTTCACCTGGAAGCCGCACGCGACCGGCGCGGAGAGCCGCGTGTCGATCCGGCTGCAAGGCGACGGGCCGGGCACCCGCATCACGGTGCGCCACGAGGGGCTCTCGAGCGAGCCGGAGCGGCGCCAGGCGCGGCGCCTCTGGCGCGAGGTGCTCGGCGCGCTTCGGGCCGCGCTGCACGACGAGCGCGACGCGCACCAGTGGGGCGCGTCGCTTCCGATCGCCGTTCGCGCGCCGCTCTCGCGGAGCGCCGCCGACATCTGGCCCCTCCTCTCCACGGCGCAAGGCCTCGAGAAGTGGCTCGCGCACGTGGAGCGCTTCGACGGCGTCGCCGACGGTCAGTTCCGATTCGCGTCCCGCTTCCATGGGCGGCAGGTCGCGGAGGAGGGGTCGATCGAGATGCTGGCGCCGGAGAACCGCGTCGTCCTGGCGTGGGAGTGGGCGGGTGAATCGTGGGGCGGGCGGACGAAGGTGGAACTCTCGCTCGAGCCCGACCCGTCGGGTTCGGCGCTCCTCCTGCTTCACTCCGGATTCGACAAGATCGCGCCGGAGAAGGCCGCGATCGCGCGGCGCGAGTATGCGGTCGCCTGGCCGAAGGTCGTGGGCGACCTTCGCCGTTACGTCTCGCCGCTCCCCGTCTAGGCCGCTACTCCCCCGTCCGAAGCACGATCTTCCCGACGTTGCTCCGTCGCTCGAGCAGGCGATGCGCCACGGCGGCGTCCTCGAGCGGCAGGACGCGTCCGGGCTCCGGCGTGATCTCGCCTTCCGCCGTCCACCGGATCAGCGTCTCGAGCACGGCGCGAACCATCGCGGGGTCGTCCATCAGGCGGCGCAGGTTCACGCCATGAAGCCCGACGCTCGGCTGCAGGAGATCGAGGAACGAGAAGCGCGGCGAGGTGAGAAGCATGCGGATGGCGCCCCAGAGTCCGCCGCCCGAGAGCGACCCGACACCGAGCGAGACGACGCGTCCGCCGGGTCGAAGCGAGCGAAGCCCCTGCCGAACCGTCTTCCCGCCCACCGAGTCGAGCACGATGTCGTACGACTTCGGCCCATAGATCCGCCGGCCGACGCGATCGACGCGCAGATGCCGCGACGACACGACGTGCCGCACGCCGGCGTGCAGGAGCCGCGCGCGCTTGAAGTGCGTGCTCGCGGCGCCCGTCATCTCGAGTTCCGCGCGGCGCCCCAGGTCGAGCGCGGCGAGCCCCACGCCGCCCGCCGCCGCGTGCACGAAGACGCGCATGCCCGGCTCCACGGGGCCGGTCCGATAGAGCGCGACGTACGCGGTGCCGTAGTTGAGCGGGATCACGACCGCGGTCTGATAGGGAATCGAATCGGGCAGCGCCACGACGCGCTCGGCCGAGACGGCGACCTGCTCGGCGTAGCCGCCGCCGACGTGGTAGGCGAGGACGCGCTGCCCCACTCGGAGCCGCGTCACGCCGGCGCCGAGCGCGATCACGTCGCCCGCCGACTCGAACCCGGGGATGTAGGGAGGCTTCGGCGCGTCGGGGTAGAGCCCCTGGCGCGCGAGGACGTCGGCGAAGTTCACACCGGCCGCGCGAACGCGGATCAGGACCTCGCCCGGACCGGGCATGGGATCGGGGAGCGTCTCCAGCCGAAGCGACTCGGGGGGGCCCGGTTTACGAAGAAGGACGCCGCGCACGGAGGGTTAGCGCGGGGACGCGAACGCGGGCGCGAAGGCGCGCGGCTCGTTTTCGACGAGGCGGCGGAGGATCGTCATGCGGTCGATGATACCCGATCCCGGAGCCATTTCGCCGTCTCGAAGACGCCGCCCCACATCGCAAGCGTCAACACGCCGGTGCTCGTGTTCTGCTGGCTCGGGTGGTAGGAGTCGAGGAGCCAGCCGCCCTCCGGAAGCGCGGCGAATCCGCCGTGATGAAAGACCGGCTTCGGCTTGAGATCGGGGAGATCGAGCGCGCGCCGCGCCGCGAGAAATGCGTCGTGGCCGATCTTTCCGAGCGCCATCCGCACGCGAACGGTCGAGAGCGCGCGCATCTCCCGCGCGAGGAAGGGACGACAGCGCTCGAGTTCCACCGGCTCCGGCTTGTTTCCCGGCGGCGCGCAGCGTCCGGCCGCGGTGATGTAGACGCCGCGCAGCCGCAGTCCGTCGCCGGCACGTTCGCTGCGCGGCCGGTCGGCGAGATCCTGCCGGTGGAGTTCTTGGTAGAGCCACTCGCCCGAACGATCCCCCGTGAACATGCGCCCCGTCCGATTCGCCCCGTGCGCGCCCGGGGCAAGCCCGACGAGGAGAAGCCACGCCTCGGGATCGCCGAAACCAGGAACGGGGAGCCCCCAATAGGGTTCGTCCCGGTAGGCGGCGCGGCGCGTCGCCGCCACCTCGCGGCAGTGCGCGCGCAGACGCGGGCAGCGCTCGCAGGCGATGACCTCCTCCGCGATCCCGCGAAGCTCCATAACCGATGCTCCGTCGCCAGGATAGGGGTCGCGAAGGGGTGGCGCGCCCGGCCTCGGAATGCGCGGCTCGCCGGAGGTCGCCCCGTCGACGCGCCCAAAGGACCATTCCCCTAACGCCCCATCCCTGGCAGACTTGGTCCGTCTCTTGGAGGGTTCTCGGTTACCCATGCGCTCGCTCGTCCCGCTCCTGACCACGCTGTTGCCGACGCTATATGCCCTTAGCGTAGCGGCTTACGCCCGAATCTACACCACCGAACCGGCCGAGGCGGGCGGCTCGGGGAGCCACCGTTGGGGCCCTCCGGTGCTCCGCGGAGCCGTGCTTCTTCACCTCCTCTATTTAATAGCGCGTGGCTGGACCGAAGGCCACCTTCCCCTCGCGTCGGTCTATGACTTCCTGTCAGCCACCGCGTTGGCGCTCGCGTCGGTCTATCTCTACCTCGAGATGCGGCAGGGCATCCGGACGACCGGCATCTTCGTGCTGCCGCTCGTGCTCCTCATCCAACTCGTCGCGTCGGCGTACGGCAACGCGACGCCGACCGTGAAGCCGCCGATCAATCCGATCTGGTTCGAACTCCACACGCTCGCCGCGGTGCTGGGCTACGGTGCCTTCTTCGTCTCGGCGATCTACGGAATCCTCTTCCTGCTTCTCTATCGGGAGATCAAAGGCAACCGGATGTCGTTCTTCTTCACGCGCATGCCGCCGCTCGAAACGCTCGGCCGGATGAACGTCAGCGCGTCGATCACGGGGCTCGTACTGTTGGGGCTCGCCATCCTCATGGGCATCGGCTGGGGCAAGGCCGCGGGTCTCCATCCGTTCTCGGATCCGAAGACCTGGCTCACGATCGTCGCCTGGTGTCTGCTCGGCTTCGGCGTCCTCGCCTACCACCGTCTCGGTTGGCGCGGACCGCGGGCCGTCTACGCGTCCCTGGTCGGCTTCACGACGCTCCTTCTCTCGCGCGTCGTGACCGATCTCTTCGTCAACTCGTTCCACACGTTCCGGTGATCGGAATGGCCGACTTCGCCGCGGGCCCGCTCGACCTCTTCTGCGTGGGGCTGTCGTATCACAGCTCCCCCATCGAGGTGCGCGACGCGGTGGTGTTGAACGAAGAGGAAGTCGGACGCGCGCTCGACGCGCTCCGCGAGCGCGGCGGCGCGGCCGAGGCGATGATCCTCTCCACCTGCAACCGCACCGAGATCTACGCCCGCGGGGCGCGGCTCTCGGATCCGGCCGAGTTCATCGCGTCGCTCCTTCGCGAGATCAAGGGCGTCGATCTCCAGCTCCACGCGGGCAAGCACCTCTACACGCTCCGCGAGGAGGAGTCGATTCGCCATCTCTTCCGCGTCGCCTGCGGCCTCGAGTCGATGGTCCTAGGCGAGCCGCAGATCCTCGGCCAGGTGAAGGACGCCTCCGAACTCGCGACGCGGCTCGGGAGCGCGGGCCCCGTGACGGAGCGGCTCCTCGACACGGTGCTCCGATCCGCCAAGCGCGCGCGGACCGAAACCGGCATCGGGCGCGGCCCCGTCTCGAGCGCCTACGCGGGCGTGAGCCTCGCGGCGAAGGTGCTCGGAAACCTCGGCGCGAAGCGCGCGCTCTTGGTCGGCGCGGGCGAGATGTCGGCGCTCGCCTGGACGCACCTGAAGGACGCCGGCGTGACGCAGTTCATGGTGGCGAACCGGAGCCGCGAGCGGGGCGAGGCCTTCGGCGAGAAGTACTGCTCGCGCGCCGTGTCGCTCGAAGCGCTCCCCGTCGTCCTCCCCGGCGCCGATCTCGTGGTGAGCGCGACGCGCGCGCCCGGCACCGTCATCACCGACGCCATGGTGCGCGCCGCGATGAAGATCCGGCGCAACCGCCCGCTCTTCTGCCTCGACCTCGCCGTGCCGCGCGACATCGAGCCGTCGGTGGCGAAGTTGGAGAACGTCTTCCTCCACGATCTCGACGCGCTGGGCCAGATCGTCGGTCAGAGCCTGGCGCAGCGGCGGGCCGAGATCCCCCGCGTGGAGTCGATCATCGAGGAGGAACTCGGGCGCTTCCTCAAGTGGCACCGGGCGCTCGCCGTGAAGCCGACGGTCACGGCGTTCCGTCATCACTTCGAGAAGATCGCCGCCGAGGAATTGGCGCGTCATCGCGGCCGCTTCAGCCCCGAGGACGTGGCGGCGGCCGAGTCGTTGGCGCACGGCATCGTGCAGAAACTTCTCCACCGCCCGACGACCAGGCTCCGGAACGCCGAAGCGGACGGACTCGACGGCGCGGCGCGGCTCGATACGGTGCGGGATCTCTTCGGAATCGAGGACGAGAACGGCGGCGCGAAACCGGCCGACGCCGCCGACGCCGGACGCGGAGCCGACGCCGGGGCGGGAACCGGGAACGACACGGGCGAATCGCAGGGTCAGGGGGGATCGGATGCGGATCGGAACGCGCGGTAGCGACCTCGCCCTCACGCAGAGCCGGTTCGTCCGGTCGCTGCTCGGGGGCGACGACGAGACGATCCCGCTCGAGATCATCACGACCTCGGGCGATCGCTTCGCCGACGCGTCGCTCACGAAGATCGGCGGGAAGGGCCTCTTCACGAAGGAGATCGAAGACGCGCTCCTCGCCGGCCGCGTCGATCTCGCCGTTCACTCGCTGAAGGACCTTCCGACCGAGAACCCGCCGGGACTCGTGGTGGCCGCGCTACTTTCGCGCGAGGACCCGCGCGACGCGCTCGTCTCGCGCGATGGGCTCGGTCTCGACGCGCTCCCGGCCGGCGCGCGCGTCGGGACCTCGTCGCTTCGGCGCCGCTCGCAGATCCTGGCGCGGCGGCCCGACCTGGTCGTGCTCGATCTTCGCGGCAACGTGCCGACGCGCGTGAAGCGCGTCGAGGAAGGACGCTTCGACGCGGTGGTGATCGCGGCGGCGGGGCTTCGTCGTCTCGGCCTCGCCGACCGCATCACCGAACCGATCGACGAAGCGATCATGCTCCCGGCGCCGGGCCAGGGCGTGCTCGGGATCCAGGCGCGGGTGGACGACGCCGCGACGCTGGCGGCGCTTCGGAAGCTCCACGACCCGATCGCCGCGGCCGAGGCCACGGCGGAGCGGGCGTTTCTGTCCGGGCTCGGCGGAGGTTGCTTGGTGCCGGTCGGCGCGCGCGCGCACGCGGAGGGCGACCGGCTCCGCTTGGCGGGCTTCGTCGGCCATCCCACGGGGCGTCCCACGCTGAGGCGAACGGTCGAGGGGCCGATCGCCGACGCGACGGGACTCGGCGCCTCGCTCGCGGCGGCCATGCTGACGCAGGGGGCGCGGGAGATCCTGGCGGAAGTGAGAAGCGACGAGGTCTTTCCGTGATGACCACCGACGGGCGCACCGAAGAAGGGCTCCTCCTCCAGGCGGCCGAGGCCTACGGCTGGACGGCGCCGCGCGACCGGCCGTTCGTCTATCTCGTGGCGCGCGACGACGCGGAGGACGATCGGCTGTCGGAGGGGCTCGAGCGAAACGGCTTCGCGGTGCTCCGCCTTCCGCTGCTTGAGACCGCCCCTGGGCGGGACGCATCGAGGCTTCCCGGCCTCCTCGCGTCGCTTCCCGAGGGGACGGCGCTCGCTTGGACGAGCCGCCGCGCGGGCGAGGCGCTCGCCCAGGCCGCGTTTCCTCGCCATCGCGCCGCGCTTCAGAACGCGCCGCTCTTCGCGCTGGGCGAATCGAGCGCCGCGCCCGTGACCGCCGCGGGAGTCGCGGTCGCACAGCCGCAGGGCTTCGGGCCGCACGGGGCGAAGGCTCTCGCCGACCTGATCGCGACGCGCGCGGCGGTCGAC
>DASTSZ010000076.1:0-14297 GCA_035760425.1 Candidatus Eiseniibacteriota bacterium
CCTGCAAGAGGAGCAGGAGCGCGAATCCGGCCATGACCGCCGCGTACCGTCCCCAGACGTACTCGCCGGGCGTCAGGGGCGTGGCGTGGAGGATCGAGTCGACCTTCGACTCGCGGTCGGCGAGAAGCGTGAGCCCCGCCGCTTTCGCCAGGAAGAAGGCGTAGAAGAGGAGCGTGAGGTACGTCATCGTCTGCGTCTGCGCGAATTCGGACGTGATCCACGCCTTCGTCCCGCCGACCTCGCTGTCCCCCGAGCTGATCTGCATCTGCCCGCTCGAGAGTCCGTAGGACGTGAGGACGATGATGAGCGCCAGCACGATGTAGAGCGGCCGGCGGAAGGAGTGCGCGAATTCGACGCCGAACGTGGCGCCCAAGCGGCGAAGGTTCACGCCCCGGCCTCCACGGTCGAGGCCCCGCGCGACGGCGCGCCGTGCCCGCCCGGAAGCGCGCCCAACTGCATGAGCACGAGGTAGGCGTCCTCGAGCGAGACCTGGATCTTCTCGAAGCCGGCCGGCGGCGTGCCGGAGGGATCGTAGATGCGCGCGCGATGCTGCCCTTCGACGAGCAGGACCTGCGTGACGGTCCGCTCGGCGCGGAGCGCGGGAAGATCCCCCACCGCGACGGTCCCTTCGAAAATGGCGCCGTCGATGGAGCGGCGCGCTTCCGCGGGAGTCGTGACCGCGAGGAGACGCCCCTTGCGAATCACGGCGAATCGGGAGCAGAGGACCGCGACGTCCTCGACGATATGCGTGGAGAGAAGGACGACGCGGTCGGCCGCGAGTTCGGAGAGGAGACGGTAGAAGCGGAGCCGCTCTTCGGGATCGAGCCCCGCCGTCGGCTCGTCGACGATGATGAGGCGCGGATTCCCGGCGATCGCTTGCGCGATGCCGAGGCGCTGGCGCATGCCGCCCGAGTATCCCTTCACGGAGCGCTTCGCCGCGAAGGTGAGATTCACGCGCTCCAGGAGATCGGCGACGAGCTTCTTTCGCCCGCCCGGCGCCTCGACGCCCTTCAATTCAAGGAGGTGCGAGAGCATCGCCTCGCCGGTCAGGTGGGGGTAGAAGCCGAACTCCTGCGGCAGGTAGCCGAGGCGGGGCCAGAGCCGCTCCGGGTTCTCGATCGTGTTCTCGCCGTCGAGCGTCACCGTGCCGGAGGTCGGCTCGAGGAGACCCGCGAGGATCTTCATGAAGGTCGACTTCCCCGCGCCGTTCGGGCCGAGGAGCCCGTACATCCCGGGCGCGACGTCGAGGTCGATCCCGTTGAGGGCCGTGACGGGACCTGGATAGACCTTGATGAGGGCGCGGACGGAAAGCATCGAATCCTCCGGAATGCGGGGAAAAAAAGAAGACCGGGCGTCGCGGGAACTACGCGCGCCCGGTCGTTCGAGTTTCAGCCGGTCGTATCCCCTCCGGGTCGCTACCGCCCCACGGCGGGGGTGGTTCGCCTCGTCGCCGGGCGCTCCACGTTCTCTTCGCGCCCCGAGCCGACCGACACGAGCCGGATCGGCACGCCCACCAGCTCTTCGACGCGGTCGAGATAGCGCCGCGCCTCGGGCGGGAGGTCCTCCCAGTGACGGACGCTGTTCGTCGGCTTCTTCCACCCGGCGAACGTCTCGTGCACGGGGGTGATGGCGTCGAGTTCCGCGAGCGACTCGGGCATCTCCGTGACGCGCTTTCCGCCGATTTCGTAGGCGGTGACGGCCTTCACTTCGGGGAGCGAGTCGAGCACGTCGAGCTTCGTGATGATGAGCGACGTGAGTCCGTTCACGCGCGCGGCGTGCCGGATGGCCACGACGTCGAACCAGCCGCAGCGGCGCGGCCGCCCGGTGACGGCGCCGAATTCGCGCCCCTCTTCGCGGAGCTTCTCGGCGAGTTCGCCCGAGAGTTCCGACGGGAAGGGCCCGTTTCCGACGCGCGTGGCGTAGGCCTTCGCGACGCCGATGACTTCCTCGATGAGCGTCGGGCCGATGCCGGCGCCGGTGCAGGCGCCGCCCGCCGTCGCGTTGGACGACGTCACGTAGGGATAGGTGCCGTGATCGACGTCGAGATGGCTCCCCTGCGCGCCCTCGAGGAGCACGCGCTTGCCGGCGCGGAGGGCGTTGTTCACCTCGAGCGAGACGTTCACCACCAACGGCCGGAGCATCTCGGCGTCGCTCGCCGCGCCCGCCATCACCTCGTCGAGCGGCGCGACCGGCGCGTTCGCGCCGACCAGCCGCAGCGTCCGATCGCGGAGCGAGCGGAGCCGCTCCTCGCGGATCGCGGGATCGAGGAGATCCACGACGCGCATGCCGACGCGGCCCGCCTTGTCGGTGTACGCCGGCCCGATGCCTCGTCCGGTCGTGCCGATGGTCGTGCCCGTCGTCTCGCCGTGCTTCTCGATGACTTTGTGGTCCGGGAGGATGACGTGCGTCGAGCCGGAGACGAAAAGACGGCCGGCGACCTCGATGCCGCCCTTCTCCACGCGCTCGCGCTCGACGCGGAGCGCCGCGGGGTCGAGCACGACGCCGTTCCCGATGTAGCAGAGCGTCGTCGGCCGGAGGATTCCCGACGGGATGAGTTGAAGCACGAAGGTCTGCCCGTTGAAGCAGACGGTGTGGCCGGCGTTCGGGCCGCCTTGATAGCGGACGACGACGTCGGCGTCCTCGCTCATGAGGTCGACGATCTTGCCCTTCCCCTCGTCGCCCCACTGGGCTCCTACGATGACACGGCATGACATGAGAGAGACCACCTCCAAACGAAAACCGCGTGGCTGGCGCCGCGCGGCGAAAGTTTCGGATCAGCCGATGAACACTATCAGGCGGGGGTGCGTTTCGTCAATCGCGCGCGCGCGGGGCGGGAGCGCTCCGCCGTCTGTAATGCGCTGCGATCAGACGGGTTAGGAGTCGGCCGCGGCCCGCTGAAAGACGTCCATGAAGGCGGCCAGGGCCTCGTCCAGCCCATGGACGACCACCGCGTTGGGGAGGTGATCCCGGAGCGCCTGGACCGGCCGGTAGAGAATCGGGTGGTCGGCCGATTGGAGCAGGGTGAGGTCGTTCAGGCTATCCCCCATCCCGATCACCTTGAAGCCGGCCTGCTTCATCCCCTGCACCACCATCGCCTTCCGCCCGCGGATGCGGAGTTCCCAGCCGACGATGCGTCCGGAGGCGTCGGTCTGGAACTTGTTCGCGAAGAGATTCACGCCGCCCAGGCGCTCGATCATCGGCGTCGCGAACTCGTGGAATGTGTCGGAGATGATCATGACCTGGCAGTGTTGGCGGATGCGCTTCAGGAACTCCGGCGCGCCGAGGAAGGGATGGACCTCGTAGGCGACCCGTTGCACCTGCGCCAGCGTGAGGCCCGCGCGATTCATGGCGTCGACGCGCTGCTTCATCAGCTCGTCGAAGTCGGCCGTGTCGCGGGTCGTGAGGTGGAGTTCGGGAATGCCGTAGTGCTCGCCCAGGTAGGGCCAGATCTCCGGCGCGAGAACTCCTTCCAAGTCGATGGCGGCGAGCATCGAACGAGGCTACTCGGATCGGGCCGCGCGGTCAAATGGCGCGCGTTCGGCCTCGGCGAGCGCCCGATCCTCGGCGCGGACTCGATCGGCGAGGAGGATCGCGTTCACGAGGCTTCCGGCGATCGCCGTACGCCACGCGCCGAAGAGAAGCGGGAGCGCCGCGAGTTCGAGCACGACGCCGAGGTAGTTCGGGTGCGCGAGGCGCCGATAGAGCCCGCGCCGCACGCGCGGCTCCCCCGGCACCACGAAGATCCGCGCGCTCCACCGGTCCCCGAGCGCGCGCATCGAGGCGGCGCGGACGCCCTCGGCGAGGGCGAGAAGGACCGCCCAGAGCGGCCAGAGCGGCCCGGGCCGCGCGCCGCAGGCCACGACCTCCGCGAGCATGCCGAGCGGGACGAGCGCGTGGAGCAGCGCGAAGAGCGCGAAGCGACTGCCGGGGACCTCGTGCCCCCCGCGGGCGCGCATGGCGCGCTCGTTTCGCGCCGAGACGCGGAGTTCCCGCACGCGGGTCGCGGCGAGGAGCCCGACGACGAGCGCGAGCGCCGGCGCCAACGAGAACGGAATCCCGATCACGGGGCGCGCCGCTCTACGCGGGCACGCCGCGCATCAGGACGTACTCCGCGGAGAAGCCGGGGCCGAGCGCCGTGAGGAGCGCCCGGTCGCCGGGCGCGATGGCGCCCGTCTCGAGGAACCGCTCGAGCACGAAGAGGCCGGTGGGTGAGGACATGTTCCCCCGCTCGCGGAGGATGTCGCGCGCGTGGCGGAACGCCGCCGCCGGAAGCGCGAGCGCTTCCTGGTACGCCTCGAGCACTTTCATGCCGCCCGGATGCGAGACGACATGCGCGATCTCGGCGAGCCGGGTGCGGTGGCGTTCCAGGAATCGGTCGACGCTCTCCCGCACCCAGCCGCGCACGATGGCGGGAATGTCGCGCGAGAAGACGACGTGGAGTCCGTCGCCGTCGGTCTCCCAACCCATGACGTCGAGCGTCTCGGGCCAAAGCGTGCTGCCGCTCGCCTCGATCGCGACGGTGGCGCCGCCGCCGTTCGCGGCCGTCCGCGCGCCGCCGTCGGCGTCGGCCGTCACGATGGCCGCGGCCGCGCCGTCGGCGAAGAGCGAGGCGGCCACGAGATTCCGCTTCGAGCGCTCGCGCCGCTGGAAGGCGAGGCTGCAGAGTTCCACCGCGATGAGAAGGATGCGGGCGCCGGGCGCCGCGACCGCGAAGTCGCGCGCGCGGGCCAGCCCCGCGGCCCCGCCGGCGCAGCCGAGGCCCCAGATGGGCGTGCGGCGGACGTCGGAGCGGAAGGCGAGACGGTTCGCGATCGACGCGTCGAGGCTCGGCGTGGCGATGCCGGTGGAGGAGACGAAGACGACGTGGTCGACGTCGGCGGGGCGCAATTCCGCCCGATCGAGCGCGCGCGACGCGGCTTCGGTCGAGAGCGCCACGGCCTGCGCGAGGTAGTGTTCGTTTCGCTCGCCGAAGGTGTGATCGGCCGCGTACCACTCGAGCGGCATGCAGAGGCGGCGCGTCTCGATGCCGCCGTGATCGAAGACCGGCAAGAGCCGGCTCCAGTCGCCGTTCGACGAATCCGCGTCGGACCCGCCTCCGGCCAGTATCGCCGTCAGGAGCGCCTTCGCGTCCTCCTGCCGCGCCACGTGCGGCGGAACGGCCGTGGCGAGACCGAGGATGCGCGCGGGGTTCACGGGATCACCACGAGCTCTCCGGTCATCCCCTTCTTGGCGTGGCTTCCCACGTGACAGAAGAACTGGTACTCGCCCGGCCGGTCGGGCGTGAAGCGGACGACGTGCGTGCGCTTTCGGCCCACGCCCTGGCTCACGCTGATCGCCTCGTCGGAAATCGTGAAATTGTGCGGCACGACGAGCGAGTGGTTGTGGAGCGTCAATTCGACGGGGCGGCCCGCGTGGACGACGATGCGATTCGGCTCGAAGTAGAAGGAGTGGAGTTCGAGCTTCGCCTTCTGGACGCCCGTGGCGTCGGGATTCAGTTCGAGCGTCGTCATCGGCCGCTTGGCGCCCGAGCCGCAGCCCGGGGCGGCGGCGGCGACGAAGACGAGGAGCGCGAGGAGCGCGGGCGTGACGGCGAGCGAGGAGCGGTTCCACGGGCGGCGCATGATGTCTTGGATCCTCCTGGATCGAAAAAGAGGGAGGGGAGAGCCGTACTGACCCTCCCCTCGAAATCCTCCGGATGGCGGTTGGGATTCGCCAGGCCCGCCACGGCTAGAGCGCACGATGACGCGACTAGCTTCCGCCACCTCCGCTGAGTCCGTTTTTATGCACTGGACCACCTCCTTTCCGCGATACCTAAGTTTTCGGCCGATCGACCCGCTAGGTCAATCGGAAAAAGCGATCGTCGCGAAATTCGGCGCGCGTCGGCGGCGTCCGGTTTGTGAAATAGTTCACGTGCGAGCGGCGCCGGCCGCGCTCATCCGCTCGAGGATCATGCGCGCGATCTCGTCGCCGCAGGCCTCCTGCGCCTCGCGGGTCGAGGCGCCGATGTGGGGCGACGCCACGACGTTCGGCAGCGCGAGGAGCGGAATCGCACCCGGCGGCTCCGCCGCGAAGACGTCGAGCGCCGCGCCGGCCAGCTGCCCCGACTGAAGCGCCGCCACGAGCGCCGCCTCGTCGACCAGGTCGCCGCGCGCTGCGTTCACGAGCACGCTGCCCTTCTTCATGGAGGCGATCCGGGCCGCGTCGAACATCTTCTTCGTCTCGGGCGTGACCGGCAGGTGGAGCGTGACGACGTCGGACTGCGCGAGCAGCGCCTCGAGCGTCACCGGCTCCGCCCCCGCCGCGCGCACGGCGTCGGCCGCCACGAGCGGGTCGTAGCCGATGCAGCGCATCTCGAACGCGAGCGCGCGCCGCGCGACTTCGCGGCCGATCTTCCCCATGCCGACGATGCCGAGCGTCTTCCCGCGGAGTTCGCGGCCCATCAACTTCGACTTGAGCCACTCGCCGCGGCGAAGCGAGGCGTCGGCCTCGGGGAGCTTCCGGAAGAGCGAGAGGAGGAGTCCGAAGACCAGTTCGGCGACCGCGATCGAGTTGGCGCCGGGGACGTTCATCACGTCGACGCCCCGCTCCTTCGCGGCCGCGACGTCGATGGTGTCGAGCCCCGCGCCGGCGCGGCCGACCCACTTGAGCCGCGGCGCGGCCTCCAGGAGGCGGCGCGTCACCTTCGTGGCGCTCCGGACGACCCAGGCGTCGATGTCGGCCACGAGCGGAAGGAGCTGCTCCTCGGTGAGGCCGACCTGCTCGACCACGACCACGTCGGGCGCCGCGCGAAGGAGGTCGACCGACGACTTCGGAATGGAATCGCTGACGAGAATCTTCATGGCCATGCCCGCCGCCCTACGCGACGGCGACCGGCGACGTGGCGCGCCGGAAGTTCTCGTGCGCCGCGCGAACCGCGGTGCCCGGCTCGACGCGGTGCCCGTGGTCCGAGAGCGCCGATTCGAACGCGCCGACGAGCCGCAGGATGTCCCCCATGTCGTAGTAGCCGATGTGGCCGAGGCGGAAGATCTTCCCCTTCAGCGAATCCTGGCCGCCCGCGATCTTCACGCCGTAGCGCTTCTCCATCGTCTTCACGACCGCGCCGCCGTCGATGCCGGCCGGCACCGCGATCGCCGTGACCGCGTTGCTCGGAACTTCCGCGAAGAGCGGGAGCCCCAGCGCCGCCACCGCCGCGCGCGTGGCATCGGCGTTTCGCTCGTGGCGAAGGAAGACGTTCTCCCGGCCTTCGGCCGCCATCATGGACGCGGCCGCATGGGCCGCGATGACGAGCGAGATCGCCGGCGTGAAGGGCGTGTCGCCCTTCTCGAGCGAGGCGCGCGCCTTCGTGAGATTGAAATAGAACTTCGGCAGCGTCGCCTTCTCGGCGGCCGCCCAGGCGCGAGGCCCGTAGCAGACGTAGCCGAGGCCCGGCGGGATCATCATCCCCTTCTGCGAGCCCCAGACGACGGCGTCGAGGAGCGACGCGTCGAAGCGGAGATCGTAGACGCCGAACGAGGTGACCGTGTCGACGATCGTGAGGAGCCCCTTCGCGCGGACCGCCTTCGCGATCTCGTGGACCGGGAAGAGGGCGCCGGTGGAGGTCTCGCTGTGCGTGACGAAGACCGCCTTCGCCGCCGGGTGCGCCGCGATGGCCGCCTCGACGTCCTTGGGCGAGGCCACGCGGCCGTACGGGACCTTCACGCGGTGGACCGCGACGCCGTAGGCCTCCGCGATCTTTCCCCAGCGCTCGCCGAACTTGCCGCCCTCGACGGCGATGATCTCGTCGCCGGCCGAGAGGAGGTTCACGAGCGCCGCTTCCATCGCGCCCGACCCGGAGGCCGAGAGCGTGAGCACGGGCTGCGTCGTGCCGAGGTGTTCCTGGAGGAGGCGCGTCTGCTCGAGGAAGATCTGGCGGTACTCGTCGGTGCGGTGATGCGGGATGGGGCGCGACTGCGACGCCAGGACTTCCGCCGGAATCTCGGTCGGGCCGGGCGTGAACAACATCCGCTTCATGGGTCGTGCGTCTCCTGTCGGTGGGCCCTGCCGCCGGCGTCGCTCGGAAAATCCGGGACGCTCAGTGGGCGGTGGGCTGCGGCTTCCCCTCCGGTTCGGCCGGGACGATGGGCCGCGGCTCGCCCGGCTTCAGGGCGATCTCCAGCACCTCGTCCATCGTCTCGACCATTCGGAACGTGACTCCCTGGCGTACGGTCTCCGGGAGTTCCTTCAAATCCTTTTCGTTCTGCTTCGGGATGATGATCGTCTTCACGCCGGCGCGCGTCGCCGCCACGACCTTCTCGTTCAGGCCGCCGATCGGGAGCACGGTGCCGAGGAGCGTGATCTCCCCCGTCATCGCCACGTCCTCGCGCGTCGGCACGCCCGTGAGGGCGGAGACGAGCGCGGTGGCGATGGTGATGCCCGCCGAGGGGCCGTCCTTCGGAATGGCGCCCTCCGGCAGATGCACGTGGATGTCGATCTCCTTGTAGAACTTCTTGTCGAGGCCGAGCGCCTCCGCGCGCGAACGCGTGTAGGAGAGCGCCGCCTGGCCCGACTCCTTCATCGTCTCGCCGAGCTTCCCGGTCATGACGAGCACGCCCGAGCCCGGCAGGACGCTCACTTCGACGTTCAGCACGTCGCCGCCCACCTCGGTCCAGGCGAGGCCCGTGGCCACGCCGATCCGGATGCGGCGCTCGATCTGGCTGTCGAGGAACTTCGGCGCGCCGAGGAACTGCTCCACGCGGCGCTCCGTGAGGCGGACCGGTCGCGGCGCCTCGGCGATCGCCTTCCGCTTCGCCACCTTGCGGCAGATCGACGCGATCTCCCGCTCGAGGCTCCGCACGCCCGACTCCCGCGTGTACTGGCCGATGATCGCCTTCAGGGCGCGGTCGGTGATCTTCAGGTCGTTCGGCTCGAGGCCGTGCGCCTTCAATTCTTTCGGCAGGAGGAACTGGCGCGCGATGGCGACCTTCTCGAATTCGAGGTAGCCCGGCAGACGCACGATCTCCATGCGGTCCTGGAGCGCCGGCGGGATGGCGTAGAGCGTGTTCGCCGTCGTCAGGAACATGACCTGCGAGAGGTCGAGGTCGACCTCGAGATAGTGATCGTTGAACGTGTGGTTCTGCTCCGGATCGAGCACCTCGAGGAGCGCCGAGGCCGGGTCGCCGCGGAAGTCGGTCCCGAGCTTGTCGATCTCGTCCAGGAGGAGCACCGGGTTCTTCGAGCCGGCGCGCTTCAGCGCCTGCACGATGCGTCCCGGCATGGAGCCGATGTACGTGCGCCGATGGCCGCGGATCTCCGCCTCGTCGCGCACGCCGCCGAGCGACATGCGGACGAACTTCCGGCCGAGCGAGCGGGCGATCGACTTCCCGAGCGAGGTCTTCCCCACGCCCGGCGGGCCGACGAAGCAGAGGATCGGGCCCTTCAGCGTGCCCGAGAGCTTCATGACCGCGAGGTACTCGAGGATCCGCTCCTTCACCTTCTTCAGGCCGTAGTGATCCTCGTTCAGGATCCGCTCGACCTCCTTGATGTCGGCGTGGTCCTCGGTCTGCACGCTCCAGGGGAGCGACACGAGCCAGTCGATGTAATTCCGAACGACGGTGGCTTCCGGCGACATGAAGGACATCTTCCCGAGCTTGTCGAGCTCCTTCATCGCCTTGTCGTTCACTTCCTTCGGCATCTTCGCCTTCTTCACCTGCTCCACGAGCTCGTCGACCTCGTTCGAGAACTCGTTCTGATAGCCGAGTTCCTTCCGGATCGCCTTCATCTGCTCGTTGAGGTAGAACTCCTTCTGGTTCTTCGAAACCTGGCTCCGAACCTGCCCCTCGATCTTCCGCTCCAACTTCAGAATCTCGAGTTCGCTCGCGAGCGTCTTGCTCAGCTGCGTGAAGCGCTGCGCCAGGTCGTCCTGCTCCAAGATGGCCTGCTTCACGGGCACCTTGAGGATCAGGTGCGCCGCCACCGTGTAGGAGAGGAGCGTGGAGTTCGTGATGTTGTTCGCGGTCGCCAGGACCTCGTCCGGCACGCGCCGGTTCAGGTGCACGTAGTCGTTGAAGCTGGCGAGCACGTTCCGCTGCAGCGCCTCGATCTCCGGGCTCTGGGGGTCGGCGTCCTTGATGACCGTGACCGACGCCGCCATCGCCTCGGAACTCGGGAAGAACTTCTTCACCTTGCCGCGGCAGATGCCCTCCACCAGGACGCGCATGGTGCCGTCCGGGAGGCGGAAGAGCTGCAGGACGCGCACGACCGTTCCGACCCGGTAGAGATCCTTCGAGCCGGGGTCGGCGACTTCGGGCTTCTTCTGGGCGAGCACGAAGACCATCCGGTCCTTCTGGACGGCCTGCTCGATCGCGTTCACCGACGCGACGCGCCCGACCAGGAGCGGAATGGTCATGTAGGGATAGATGACGATGTCGCGGAGCGGCAAAAGCGGAATGCGCTCGCGAATCTCGAATACTTCTCCGTCTCGTTCGACGCGGATCATAGAGGTTGTCTTCTTTGGGTTGGGGGGTGTCGGAACGGAGCCGGTGACGCCGCTCCGGAGCCAGCAGGCCCCGGAGTGATTACGCTTCCTTGCGCCGGCGGTCTCCGCGATACGTGAGGATCGGTTCGGCCTTCTTCAAGATGACGTCGCGCGTGATGGTGCAGCCGACCACTTCGAGCCGCGACGGAATCTCGTACATGAGATCGAGCATCGCTTCCTCGAGAACGGCGCGCAGTCCGCGCGCGCCCGTGCCGCGCTGAATCGCCAGCTCGGCGACCGCCTCCAGCGCGTCGTCCGTGAACTCCAGCTTCACGCCTTCCATGTCGAACGACTTCTGGTACTGGCGGCTGATGGCGTTCTTCGGCTTCGTCAGGATCTCGACGAGCGATTCCTTGTTGAGCGAATCGAGCGAGGAGGTCACCGGGAGACGTCCCACCAGCTCGGGGATGAGTCCGAACCGAAGGAGATCGTCCGGCTCGACGAGCGAGAGGAGCTCGCCGTGATTGCGCTCCTTCCGGCTCTTGATGTCGGCGCCGAAGCCCATCGACTTGTTATTGACGCGACGCTCGACGATCTTCTCGAGACCCTCGAAGGCGCCGCCGCAGATGAAGAGGATGTCCTTCGTGTTCACCTCGATGTACTTCTGCTGGGGATGCTTCCGCCCGCCCTGCGGCGGCACGTTGGCGATCGTCCCCTCGAGGATCTTCAAGAGCGCCTGCTGCACGCCCTCGCCCGAGACGTCCCGCGTGATCGACGGGTTCTCGGACTTCCGCGAGATCTTGTCCAGCTCGTCGATGTAGACGATGCCGTGCTCGGCGTTCACGACGTTGAAGTCGGTCGCCTGGAGCAGCCGGACCAGGATGTTCTCCACGTCTTCCCCGACGTAGCCGGCCTCGGTGAGGCAGGTCGCGTCGACGATGGCGAACGGCACCTTGAGGATGCGCGCCAGCGTCCGGGCGAGGAGGGTCTTCCCCGTGCCCGTGGGTCCGATGAGGAGGATGTTCGACTTCTCGAGCTCGACGTCTTCGACGGCGCCGCCCGAGTAGATGCGCTTGTAGTGGTTGTAGACGGCGACCGACAGCGTCTTCTTGGCGCGGTCCTGGCCCACGACGTAGTCGTCGAGGACCTTCTTGATCTCCGCCGGCTTCGGCAGCGAGCCCTTCGGAATGCCCGGGGCGTGCTCCGTCTCGCCTTCCAGGATGTCGTTGCAGAGCTTCACGCATTCGGAACAGATGTAGACCGACGGACCGGAGACGAGGCGCGAGACTTCGTCCTGGCCGCGGCCGCAGAAGCTGCAACGAATCGGATGGGGAGACTGAACGCGTTTTTTCATGTCGGGTTCGCCGAATGGCCTCCTACGCGACGGGTACCGGTGCCGGCTTCGGGAGTTCCTGCTTCGTGATGACCTTGTCCACGATGCGGTACTCGCGCGCTTCCTCGGCCGAGAGGAAGTAGTTGCGATCGGTGTCGCGCTCGATCTTCTCGAGCGGCTGACCCGTGTGCCGCACCAGGATCTTGTTCAGTTCGGTCCGGATGACCAGGATTTCCTTCGTGTAGATCTCGATGTCCGTCGCCTGACCCTGCGAGCCGCCGAGCGGCTGGTGGATCATGACGCGCGAGTGCGGGAGCGCGGAGCGCTTGCCCGCGGCGCCGGCGCAGAGGAGCAGGGCGCCCATGCTGGCCGCCTGGCCCATGCAGATCGTCGCGACGTCGGGCTTGATGAACTGCATCGTGTCGTAGATCGCCAGCCCGGCCGTGACCACGCCGCCCGGCGAATTGATGTAGAGGTTGATGTCGCGATCCGGGTCCTCGGCCTCCAAGAAGAGGAGCTGGGCGATGACCAGGTTCGCGATCGAATCGTCGATCGGGGTGCCGATGAAGACGATCCGGTCCTTCAGGAGCCGCGAGAAGATGTCGTACGCGCGCTCACCGCGACCGCTCTGTTCGACGACGAATGGTACGAGCGACATGTCCGAAGGCCTCCCTGTGCCTTGCGTTACTGGATCTCCAACCGACCGGCGTCTCCGTCAAACATCGGGCGACCCGACGGCCATCTTAACCTTCGCTTTGCCACGCAACAGCGCGAATACCTTCCGCTCCGCCAGGTGGACCCGGGCCCGTTCCCGCTGGGCCGCGTTCCGGATCAGGCGCTCCAGCTCGGGCGGGGGCAACGACCCCTCCGACGCGCTCCGGAGCGTCTCGTCGACCTCCTCCTCGGGGACGGAAATCCCCTCGGCCCGGACGATCGCGTCGAGCAGGATGTCCCGCTTGAGGCGCCGCTCGGCGTGGGGGCGATATTCGGTCAGGAACTGGGCGTGCTGCTCCTCGCTCCACTGCTCCCCTTCGCCCTTTAGACGCTGCGAGACCTCTTCGAGATACCCGGCGATCATGCTCTGCGGCAATTCGAGCGGATTTCGCTCGAGAAGTTGCGATACGAGCGCCTCTTCCTGGTCCCGCTGCTGGCGCATGCGCGCCTCGCCCTCGAGATTCAGGCGGATCCGCGCCCTCAATTCGGCCATGTCCGCGAGCCCGGCCACCTCGCCGGCGAACTCGTCGTTCAGCTCGCGCACGCGGCGCTCGCGCACTTCCTTCACTTGAACACTGAAGGCGGCCGATTTGCCGCGAAGTTCCTCGTTCCCGAAGTCGGCCGGGTAGGCCACCTCGAAGCGCACGGCGTCGCCGGCCTTCCGGCCCACGAGGTTCGCCTTGAACTCCGGCAGGAGCCCCTGGGCGCCCAGCTCCACCAGGGCGTCGACCTGCTCGCTCTTGTGGACCGGCTTCCCCTTGGCGTTCAGGCGAACGTAGTCGACCACGACCGCGTCGGCGTCCGTGGCGTCCCGCTCCACCTTCTCCCAGGAAGCCGCCCGCTGGCGGAGGTCTTCCAGGGCCCGATCGATATCCGCGTCGGGGACGGCGGTGTCCGTCGACTCGATTTCCAAACCTTCGTATTGAGTTGCGGTTACGACGGGGCGAATGTCCACCGCCGCCTCGAAACTGAGGGGCTTCCCCTTCTCGTAACTGATCTTGTCGATGGCCGGATACTCGACCGGCTCGAGACCCTTCTCGTTCACGGCCTCCTGGTACGCCCGCCGCACGGCGCGCTCGAGCACCTCGTGCTCCAGGGAGTGCCCGAACTGCGACTCGAGCATGGTCCGGGGAACCTTCCCCTTCCGGAAGCCCGGGATGACCGCCTTCTTGCGGTAATCCTCGAGGGCGGCGTCGTAGTCCTGCTGCAACTCCTCGGGCGCTACCTCGATCGAGAGCACCTTTCGCCAGGCGCTTTCGTCGCGAACTTCAACCTTCACGCGCATCTCCTCATGGTCGGATGGGTGCCGGAGGGGCATCGGGCCCCAGCGGGGCTCCCCTACGAAATGCTAAGTGGTAGAAATCCCTAGAGAATAGGGGCGTCGATCCTGTCTAAACCGTTGGGAGTGTACCACTATCGGGGTCCCGGCGGAATGGAATCCGACCGGCCGGCGGGGGCCGTCCGGGGAGCGTTGGGAAGGCGGCGGTTAGGGCGCCGGGGGCGGTGTGGGCGGCGTGGACGCCGGGGTGGATACGGGCGCGCCGAGGCGGCGGGCTTCGTCGGCGTCGGCGCGGGCGCCCGCTTCGTCGCCCAGGGCGAGCCGCGCGCGGCTCCGGTTCGCGTGGAACGTGCCGAGTTGGCGGTTCCCGGCCGGCGAGGTGGCGATGGCCGCGTCGAATTCGCGGAGGGCCTCCCCGTTTCGACCGAGCGCCAGGAGCGAAACGCCGATGGCGTGGCGATAGACGAAGTTCGAGGGGTCGGTCGGCCGGACCTGGAGCGCGCGGCGGAGGTCGGCGA
>DASTSZ010000077.1:0-2186 GCA_035760425.1 Candidatus Eiseniibacteriota bacterium
CGCCCGCGTTCGCGCAGCAGGCCGACAAGGCGCCGGGCCTCGGGCTCAAGGGCATCGGCTTCCGCCTGGGACTCGCCGACCCCGAAGACGCGAGCAGCGCGCTCCTCATGGGCGTTCATCTCGACGCGGGCGAGTTCGTGAGAAACGTTCACCTGGTGCCGTCCATCGAATACTGGAACGTGGGGAACGACGTCGGTCCCTACAGCGCGGACTTCAGCGACCTGGCGTTCCGTCTCGGCATCAACTTCGATTTCCCGCTCCAGGACCAGCGGATGGTTCCGTACCTGGGCGGCGGGCTCGGCGTCCATCACTTCAGCGTCGATTCGAACGTCCCCGGCTTCGACGGCGACAGCGAGACGAAGCTCGGCCTCGACGTGCAGGGCGGCGCGCGGAATCAGTTCACGCCGAACCTCTCGCTCTTCGGCGAACTCGGCTACTCGTTCGTCTCGGACGCGAATCAGCTGCGCCTTCTGGGCGGGCTGACCTATCACTTCATCTACTGACCGGGGTCCCGGGCTTCACCCTGAAACCGAGCCGACGGCTCGGAGGAGGATTCGGATGATTCGCAACCGCAACTTCATGATGCCCGCGCTCGGGTTGATCCTGGCGCTTGGCATCTCGGCATGTCAGAAGAGCGGCGAGAATGAACTATCCTCCACGGGCGAGAACCCGGCCACGACGGCCGAACCGGGCGTGACCGCCCCGACCGAGACGGCGCCGCCGGTTCCCGAGACGCCGGCCACGACGACCACCACGACCACGACGACGACCAAGTCGACGACGAAGCCGGCGACGAAGCCCGTGAACGCCACGAACGTGGCGGCCAAGTCGAACACCATCTCGCTTCCCGCGGGCACGCAGTTCGACATCACGCTCACGACGCCGGTCGATACGCGCACGTCCAATGTCGGCGACCCGGTCGAGGGCACGCTCGTGTCGCCGCTCATCGCCGAGGGCCACACGGTCGCCGAGGCGGGCGCCGTCATCCGCGGCGAGATCGTCGAACTCACGCGCGCGAGCCGCGCCAAGTCCGAAGAGGATCGCGCGTCGGCCAAGTTCCAGTTCACGTCGCTCCAGACGGTGGACGGCGAGAAGACGATCAGCGCCACGGTCACGAACTCCGAAGGCAAGATGGTGGCGAAGAGCACGAGCACGCGCGACAAGCTGCTCATCGGCGGCGGCGCGCTGGCCGGCGCCATCGTCGGCAAGGTGGCGGGCAAGGACACGAAGAGCACGATCCTCGGCGCGGTGGGCGGCGCGGTGCTCGGCACCGGCGCGGTTCTCGCGGCGAAGGGTTACGAGCTCGAGGTGCCGGCGGGGAGCAAGGTCAGCCTCCGCGTCGACTCGCCGATCACGGTCGTTTCCAAGTAGCGCGCGGGGCGCGGGATGCCCTTCACCCTCGGCCACCCGCTCCTCGACATCGCCGTACGCTGCGCCGTCATCTACCTGACGCTCCTCGTGGGGCTCCGCCTCATGGGGAAGCGTCAGGTAGGGCAGCTCACCCCGTTCGATCTCCTGCTCCTCCTGCTCCTCTCCAACGCGGTGCAGAACGCCATGGTCGGACCCGACACGTCGCTCGTCGGCGGTCTCGTGGCCGCGGCCTCGCTCTTCGGACTGAATGCGATCGTGGCGCGCGTGGCCCGGAGCAGCGGCGGCGCGGCGAAGATTCTCGAAGGTTCGCCGACGCTTCTCATTCGCGACGGGGACTTCCTCGAGTCCCACCTCACGCGCGAGGGGATCTCCCGCTCGGACATCCTGCGAGCCCTGCGCGAGCACGGCGTGGACGACCCGGCGACCGTCCGCTCGGCGATCCTCGAAGTCGACGGCTCGATCAGCGTCCTTCGCAGCGACGACATGCCCGCCGTCGCCAAGCCGCACCACCGCATCCGGGGCGTCCGCCGAAAGCCGTAGGCGATCCGGTCGGTCCCGTCGCCGTCAACCCGATTGACCCCGTCGCGACGTCGATTCTATAATTCGCCATATGACGAAATGTAAAGGCGACGCATGCGCGACGTGACGGCCGTCTTTCGGGCGGTCGGGGATCCGACCCGCGCCCGCATCGTGAAGCTCCTGGAATCGGGCGAACTCTGCGTCTGTCAGATCCAGGCTTCCATCGGGCTCGCGCCCTCCACGATCTCCAAGCACCTCTCGATTCTCCGCCAGGCGGGCCTCGTCGAGGGCCGCCA
>DASTSZ010000078.1:0-4306 GCA_035760425.1 Candidatus Eiseniibacteriota bacterium
AGGACCACGCGCGCGGTGCTGGAGGTCGGAAGCGCGGAGTTCACGACGCGGCTCGCCGCCGCCTCTCCGTCCCTCGAGACCTTCCCCTCGCACCCCGACGACCCCGCCATTTGGCTCTTCTCGGGCGGAACGACGGGGCGCCCGAAGGCGGTCATCCAGTCGCACCGCTCCTTCGCCTTCACGACGGAGAAATACGGGCTCGGCGTGCTCGGATATACGGAGCGCGAGATCACGATCTCGGTTCCGAAGCTCTACTTCGGCTACGCGACGGGGTCGAACCTCTTCTTCACCTTCGCGGCCGGCGGCGCGTCGGTGCTCTTCCCCGAGCCCGTCACCGCGGAGATCCTCCTCGAGAAGGTGAAGCGTCACCGCGCGACCGTGCTCGTGAACGTGCCCACGATGATCCAGAAGCTGGTATCGCACCCTCGCGCGGCGTCGGGCGACTTCGCCTCGCTCCGGCTCGCGACGTCGGCCGGCGAGGCGCTCCCGGTGGAACTCTACGACCGCTGGAAGGCGACGTTCGGCGCGGAACTCCTCGACGGGCTCGGCACCGCGGAGATGTGGCACATCTTCATCTCGAACCGGCCCGGCGACGTGAAGCCGGGCACGCTCGGCCGGGTCGTCCCCGGATTCGAGATCAAGGCGTGCGACGAGGAGGGGCGCGAACTACCGGCGGGCGAGACCGGGTGGCTCTGGGTGCGCGGCGGCGCGCGCGCCATCGCCTACTGGCAGCACCAGGAGAAGACCGAGCAGTCGTTTCGGGGCGAGTGGTACGTCTCGGGCGATCTCGTCGCCATCGACGCCGAGGGATACGTCACCTATCACGGCCGCGGCGACGAACTCCTGAAGGTCGGGGGGAAGTGGCTCGCGCCGCAGGAAGTCGAGGGATGCCTGTTGCTCCATCCCTCCGTGGCGGAGGCGGCGGTCGTCGGCGTGACCGACGGGAACGGGCTCATGAAGCCGGTCGCCCACGTGGTGGCTCGCGCGGCGAGCCCCGCATTGGCCGAGGAATTGAAATCCTTCGTGCGCGAGCGCCTCGCGCCCTACAAGCATCCGCGCGAAATCCACTTCGTCGATTCGCTTCCCCGCACCCACCTCGGGAAGGTGGATCGCGGGAAGCTCCGCCGCGCCTAGAAGTAGCTCGCCGCCGTGAACGTCACGCCCGCCTTCGGCGTGTCGTTGTCGAAGCGATCCCGCTGGATCTCGTAGTACCAGCCGAGCCGCGCCACGGCGTAGGGCCGCCGATGGAGGTTGAGGCTCGCCGACACGCGATGGCGCGAGTCGCCGAGCAGGCCGCGATCGAAGTCGACGGCGTCGGCGCGAACCGCCACGCGAAGCGCCGTGTGCGCCCACCGCTTGAAGAGCGGATCGCCGATGGCGCGGGTCGCCTCCACCGACGCGCCCCACTGATCCTGCGCGTAGAGTCCCAGGAGCCCCGGCGGGATGTCGATGAACGCGACGCCCGCCTCGGCCGCCACCTCGAAGCCCGCCACCGTCGTGACACCGTCGGCGACCACCAAGTGGACCCACCGCCGGTCGTCGACCGTCACGCCGCCGATCTTCGTCTGGTTGTAGGGGCCGCTCTGCGCCGCCACGCCCCACTCGCTCCCCTTCGCGCCGCGGAAGGCGACCCGGCCGACGAGCGAAGGAAGCCCGTTCTGGTCGCCGTAGTTGTTCCGCCCCGCCGGCAGGCGCGTGCCGCCCGCGGCGTCCATCAGGAGCCCGTCCGAGAAGCCGGTGACCACGTCGAGTTCGTAGACTGTGCGCCGGGCCGCGCCCGCCGCGCCGCGCACCCCGACGCCGAGCATCGCGTTCGGGACGCCGACCAACTGCGTCGCGACCAGCGAGTGCTCCGCGAATTCGTTCTTCGGCGCGTCGTGCTCCAGATTCGTGCGGCCGAGCGGCAGCGGGAACACACCGCCGTGCGCCAGGAGCGTCGGCTTCCAGCGGAAGGCGAGTTCGATCCGCTCCATGGCGAAGTCGTCCGTGCCCCGGTCCCACGTCCCCTCGCCCGCCAATCTCCAGCGGCGCGCGAGGCGCGCCTGCGCGAATCCGTTCACGCGGCCGATGGAGAACCACTCGGGATCCGACGTGCCGCGCGTGCGGTCGTGCCCGAGCCGGATCTCGCCGTGCCCGCCCCATGCGATCGCGTCGAGCGAGCCGTGGAAGGGCCGCGACCCGCCGAGCGAGAGCGGTTCCGCGCCGAGCGCGCCGCCCGCGCCGATGCCGCGGCCCGCGCTCGCGCCCGCGACCGGAGGCCCGACTCTCGGCTTCGCCGCCGCGCCGGTCTCCCCCCCGGTCGCCTTCGCCGTGGCCGCGGCGACGAGCGTGAGCGCGACGAGCGCGACCCCCGCCGCCGACCGCACGCCGGCCCTCATCGCGACTCCACGAAGTCGAGGAGCGCGGCGCGGTCGTCGTCGCTCATCGCGGCGAAGGCGTCGCGCGCGGCGGTCGCTTCGCCGCCGTGGAGGCGGATCGCCTCCTCCACCGAGCGCGCGCGGCCGTCGTGCAGGAGGAAGAGCTGACCGTTCAAGAACTCGCGCGCGATTCGAAGCCCCCAGAGGGGGGCCGTCCGCCACTCTCGCCCGTCCGCGCTTCCGTCGGGCCGGTTGTCGGCGAGCCCGTCGCCGAGGTCGTGGAGCAGGAGATCGGAGTAGAGCGCGACGTCGCGATCGGACAGCGCCTCGATCTCGTGCGTCCCCGTGCGGATCGACGGCAGATGGCACGACGAGCACTTGGCGGACGCGAAGAGCGCCGCGCCCTGCTCGCGCCGAGGCGTCGTCTCGCCCGGCGTGGGCGGCGCCAGCATGCGCATGTACTGCATGACGTCGTTCACCGCCTGACCTCCGACTTCGGGATCGGGCGCGCCGTCGAGGCCCGGCACCACGTTCCCCGCGAGCGGGTTCGTGTTCTCGGCCGAGCGAAACGGCGACGTGATGCCCATGTCCTGGTGGTAGGCGTCTACCGTCTGCTGAAGAAGCGACGAGACCTGCGCCTTCCGGCCGAATCGCCCGACGCGCGGCGCGACCCCGCCGCCCGGCTCGGTGGCGGGCACGAACGCCGGCGGCGTGACCCAATTCGCGCGACCCGAGACGCCGTCGCCGTTCGAGTCGCTCGGATCCTCGTTCGCGAGGATCGTCGCCTCGGCGATCGCCTCCACGAGGCCGACGCCGAAGACCGGCGGCGGCAAGCGGTGCGACACTTCGACGCCGGCCGGAAGCCGCTCGGGCTCCGCGCCCGGAATCGCCTTGTCCTGGATCTGCGGGCCGCCTTCGCCCGGGATCAGGTCGCCCGCGCGGCTGAAGCGCGTCAGCGTGTTCGACGGAATGCCGCGGCCGTCGCCGCTGTGACAGGAAGCGCAGGAGACGTTGTTGAAGATCGGGCCAAGCCCCTCGGAAATCGAGAAGGCGCGGCGGAACTGCGTCTGCCCGTCCTGGAAGTCGCCGAGTTCGCCGTTCTCCAGGCCCTCGAGGGGCTGGTCGAAGCGCGTTCCCGCCGGAGGTTTCGTGGTCAGGAGGTCGCCGCATCCGAGCGGCAGCGCGGCGAGCGCGCAGATCACGAGCGTGGCCGGGTCGAGCCACGCGGCGCGTCGCGCACGGCGGGCGGAATGCAGCGCGGCCGGCGCCGAATGGGCGCGAGGCGCGAACGGACCATCGTCTTGCGGGGCGAGCCCGTAGGACATGACACCCTCGTCGTTTGGTTGTGGTGGAGTTCCCGTCGCTCCAAGGGTTGCAATACCCGCGCCAATGTCCGGGCGCGGAACTTGCATTCTTCATCCGGAAGTCGCCGCGCCGTCGGGGAGGCGGCCGTTCCAACGATCGTCGACATCACGAGGGGAAGGAGTGCGAGGCATGAGCGCTAGGCTGAAACATCTCGCGGCCGCCGTCGCCGTCGCCGCGGCATCATTCGCGCCGGGGGCGTTCGCCCAGGCCGGCGCATTGGCGCGCGGATCGGTGGAATTCGCGCCGTCGGTGTCGTTCACGCACCAGAACTTCAAGCGCGAGGGATACGGAAACGTCGACCGCTTCACCCAGCTGAACGTGGCGCCGACGGTCGGATACTTCGTCTCCGATCACTATGAAGTCACGGGTGGATTCCTGATCCGCCACGAATCGGTGAACGGCAACAGCGACACCGCGCTCGGAGCCACGGCCGGCCTCCAGTACAACTTCTCGCGGCGCGGAAGCGTCGTGCCGTTCGTGAGCGCGGGCTTCGGCGCGCTCTTCTACGACGGCTTCTCCATGAACGACACCGCCGTCCTGGCGCCGATGATCGCGGGCGGGCTCCGGGTCCCGGTCGGACCGAG
>DASTSZ010000079.1:0-3094 GCA_035760425.1 Candidatus Eiseniibacteriota bacterium
CGCGACGATCATCGTGGGGTCACTCCCTCATCTCGCGAAGCTCGGCTTCCGCGCGCGCCCGAAGCTGCTCGAGCGAGGCGTCCGCCGAGGGGGTCCCGGCGCCCGGCGCGCCGGCGGCTCCGGCCGCCACGACGCGCTTCCGGCGCACCCATCGCGTGAGAATCATGGTGGCGATCCCGAATCCCAGGATCGTGGCCGCGAACGGCGCGACCCAAACGACCAGATTGAAACCTTTGGCTTTCGGCGCCCCGAGGATGACTTCCCCGTACTTCGCGATGAGCGCCGCTTCGATGACGTCCTTCCCCTTGCCCGCCTTGATCTCGCGATCGACGTAGCCCTTCAGCGCGATCCCGGTCTCGCAGGTGCAACCGCTCAAGACCTCGCCGCAGGAGCAGGGGCAGATGAGCTGGCTCGTGATGGCGCGCACGGGATCGGCCTTCGTGCCCGCCGCCGATTCGTTGGCGTACGCCGGGCGCGGGAGCGCCGCGAGCGCGAGCGCCCCGGCCAGGGCGATCGCGACGAACGCCGCGAGCGCGCCGCGGCCCTGGACGCGGATCGAGGTCATACGGCTTCCTTTTCCTCGCGGCGGAGGCGCATCCGGTCGCTCAGCGTGAAGATCGTGCCGATGACCATGACGATGCCTCCGAGCCAGATGAGGCTCACGAGCGGATTGATGTAGGCCTGGATCGAGACGGTGCCGTCCTCGTTCACGCCGCCGAGGATCATGTAGAGATCCTCGCCGAGCGTCTGATGAAGGGCGACTTCCGTCATCGGCTGCTGCGACTTGAAGTACATCGCCTTCGACGGATGCGACTGCCCGAGCGACTTGCCCTTCTGCGAGACGTCGAGAATGGCGCGCGTGAGGGCCGCGCCCGGCTGCATCTTCTGCTCCGTCCCCTTCAGGGTCAGCGTGTAGTCGCCGATCTTCAGCGACTCGCCGGTGCGGAGCGGCTGGTGCGCCTCCTTCTGGAAGACGGAGGAGCCGAGGACGCCGATGAAGATCATGACGACGCCGACGTGGATGACGTAGCCGCCGTAGCGCCGCTTGTTCTTCGTCATGAGATCGACGATGGCCATGGCGCCGCGTCCCGCCGCGACGTCCCTGCGAGCCTGGATGCCGCGGGCGAACTCCATGACGATCGTCGTCATCACGAAGGCGGAGCCGAAGACGGTGATGATCGGATAGACGCCGTGGAGGCCGAACGGAAGGCTGGCGAGCGTCGCGAGCACGCCCGCGATCGTCGGGAGGACGAAGTTCCGCTGGAGCACCGACGCGGTCGCGCGGCGCCAGGAGAGCACCGGCCCCGCCCCGGTCAGGAGCAGGAGCGCGAGCCCGATCGGCACGTTCACGCGGTTGAAGAAGGGCGCCGACACGGAGATCTTCGCGCCGGTCACCGCCTCGCTCACCACCGGGAAGGTCGTGCCGAGGAACGTGGCGAACGTGAGCGCGACGAAGAGTACGTTGTTGAAGAGGAAGGAGCCTTCGCGGGAGACGATGGCGTCCATCCGGTTCTCGCTCTCGAGGAGCGACTTCCGGTAGAGGATGAGCGCCGTCGCCAGCGTGCTCGATCCGATGATGAAGGCGAGGAACCAGGGCCCGATGTTCGACTCCGCGAAGGAGTGGACCGAGGTCAGCACGCCGGAGCGCGTGAGGAAGGTCCCGAAGATCGAGAGTTCGAACGTCAGGACGATGAGCGCCACGTTCCAGGTCTTCAGCATGCCGCGCCGCTGCTCGATCATGACCGAGTGGAGGAAGGCGGTCCCCACGAGCCACGGCATGAGCGAGGCGTTCTCCACCGGGTCCCAACCCCAGTAGCCGCCCCAGCCGAGTTCGATGTAGGCCCAGCGCGCGCCGAGGAGCACGCCGAAGCCGAGGAACATCCAGGAGAAGAGCGTCCAGCGGCGGACCTCCTCGATCCAGCGCGTGCCGGTGCGGTTCATGAGGAGCACCGCGATGCCGAACGCGAACGGGATGATGAAGCCGACGTAGCCCGTATAGAGGATGGGCGGGTGGATCATCATGCCGGGGTCTTGAAGGAGCGGATTCAGCCCCTGCCCGTCGGCCGGCGGATTCGCCAGCATCCGGAAGGGCGAGCAGACGAAGGAGAGCAGGTAGGTGAAGAAGATCGCGACCGACGCGACCACCATCGCCACCGCGTCATAGAAGGGATCGAGCCGCTTCCGATAGATCCAGAGGAACGCGGCGCCGTAGGACGAGAGGATCAAGAGCCAGAGTAGGAGCGACCCTTCTTGACCCGCCCAGAGCGACGCGAAGGCGAAGAAAGGATTGAGATCGAGGCTCGTGTGCTCGGCCACGTAGCGGTAGGTGAAATCCCGCGCCACCAACGCGCGGCCCAGAATGAGGGTCGCGACGAGCGTGAGCCCGCAGACCATCCAGAGGGCGTTTCGTCCGCTCCGAAGCGGCCCGACGCGCCCGCTCCGAAGCCCCCAGGCGATCGATCCGACCGACCAAACGGCGCAGAGGAACGCGACGAGGAGTGAGAGCCGGCCGATCTCGTTCACGACTTGTCCTCCCCGAGTCCCTCGGACTCGTACTTCGACGGGCACTTCGTCACGAGCTTCGTGGCGTGGAGGGTGCGGTCGGCGTGCTGGAAGGTTCCCTCCACCACGACGTCCCGTCCGTCCGCGAAGGCGTCGGGCATGAGGCCTTCATAGACGATGTTCACGGCTTCCTTGCCGTCGGTCATCCGGAAGCGGAGCCGCGGGGTCTTCTGGTCGTACTGGACGCTGCCCGCCGCCACGATCCCGTCCAGACGGAAGCCGCCCGCCTTCGGCGCCTTCTCCATCTGGGCCAGCTCCGTCACGGTCATGTACTGCATCCCCGTCTGCTTCACCCCGGAGAGGATGAGGTAGGCCACGGACCCGATCACGACCAGCGAGACGATGAGGATCTTCAGGGTTGTATTCATCGTTGTTGGTTTGGGTTAGACGCGCGGGGCGCGTCTGCTCCTTTCGTGTTTGATTGTGGCAGATGGGGGCGGCCAGTCAAGTTGTCAGGCCTGGTTCAACGGTACCAGCGACTCTGCGGCCTGGGGACCGGCGCGACTTCGACCTAGGCCATTACGCGCCGGGG
>DASTSZ010000080.1:0-16190 GCA_035760425.1 Candidatus Eiseniibacteriota bacterium
AGCGATCCGGCCTTCACGTTCCGCGCCATGCGCGCCCGTCGCGGGGGCCGCCGATGATCCGCGACGACGTCTTCTTCCTCTCCGCCGCCGAACTCGGCCGGCAGATCCGCGCGCGCCGCCTCTCCCCCGTCGAACTGACGGAGGGGTACCTCGCTCGCATCGCGAGGCACGCGCCGGCGCTCAACGCCTTCGCCACCGTCACGCCGGAGATCGCGCGGGAGCAGGCGCGGATCGCCGAGCGGGAAATCTCACGCGGAATGATCCGGGGCCCGCTCCATGGCGTGCCGTACGGCGCGAAGGACCTTCTCGCCACGGTCGGCACGCCGACGACGTGGGGCGCGCGCCCGACCCGCGATCAACACTTCGACCGCGAAGCCACGGTCATTCGGAAGCTGCGCGAAGCCGGCGCCGTTCTCCTGGGCAAACTCGCGATGGTGGAGTTCGCCGGCTGTCTCGGCTACCGCTTCGCCGACGCGTCGCTCCAAGGTCCGGGACGAAATCCCTGGAACACCGATCGCTGGACCGGCGGATCGTCGTCCGGATCGGGCGCGGCGGTGGCGGCCGGCCTCGTCGGCTTCGCCATCGGCACCGAGACGTGGGGCTCGATTCTCTGCCCGTCGGCCTTCTGCGGCGTGACCGGGCTTCGTCCGACGTACGGCCGCGTGAGCAAGGCGGGCGGGATGGTCGGCTCGTGGACGCTCGACAAGATCGGCCCGCTCGCGCGAAGCGCCGAGGACTGCCGCCTCGTGCTCCAGGCGATCGCGGGACTCGATCCCGACGATCCGAGCACCGCCGACGAGCCGGTGCGGCTCGAACCGGCGCGCCGGGACCTCCGGCGACTGCGCGCGGCGCTCATCCCGACCGACTTCGCGGCGACGAAGGGCGCGGAGCGCGAAGTGGGCGCGGCGTTCGATCGAGCGCTCGACACGCTTCGCGGCATGGGACTCTCCATCGAGACGGCCACGCTCCCCGACTTCCCGGCCTCGGAAACGACCACGACCGTGCTCTACGCCGAGGCGATCTCGACCTTCGAGCGCTTCTTCCGCGACGGATCGGTGAATCAACTGGTGGACGTCTACGCGCCTCATCAGGAGCGCGTGACGCGCGCGCTCACGGGCGCCGACTACGTGAAGGCGATGCGCATGCGGCGGGTGATGCAGGAGAAGATGGCCGACTTCTACGGCCGCTACGACGTGATCGTGGCGCCGAACTTCCTTTCGGTGGCGCCGCCGATCGCGAAGGACTTCTACGAGACCCTTCCCTATCCCGATCCGGTCGGCGCGTTCGGCAACGGGTGCGGCCTTCCGGCCATCGCGCTGCCGTGCGGGTTCGGGCGCGGCCGGATGCCCGCGAGCCTGCAGCTCATGGCGTCGTCGTGGGACGAGGGGCTGCTCCTCGATCTGGGCGAGGCGTTCCAGCGCCGGACCGACTTCCACGCGCAGGCGCCGCCGGCCTTCGCCCCCTAGCGCCGCCGAGCGTCGAGTCGCGAGAGGTGCGGGTGGCGGACGGCACGATCCGCGTCCGCCACCGCCGCGCCCGCCTCAGAGCCCGTAGCGCTCGCGAAGGATCCCGACGTGATGCCGTTCGTGCCCGGCGATGATCCAGGCGAGCGCGCGCACGGTGACCGGATTCTCCGACGCCACGCCGCCCCGCGACATCGCCTCGTCGGGCATCCCCTCGAGGAGCTGAATCGTCGACTCCCGCACGACGCGGAACTCCTCGGCCAGGCTCTTCAACGTGCGGGCCCCGAACGCGCCGGCGGGCACGTAGATGTTCTCGTCGAATCCCGCGAGCGGCGTCGCGTCCGCGCGCGCGAAGCGAAGGGCGCGATAGGCGAAGACGCGCTCGGCGTCGATCATGTGCCCCACCACTTCCTTCACGCTCCACTTCCCGTCGGCGTAGCGATGCTCCTCCTTCGCGGCGGGCGCCGACGCGAGCAGCCTCGCCGTTTCGGCCGCCTGCGCGCGAAGCGTCGCCGTGATCGGCCCGTCGGGCACGAGCGCGGTGTAGCGCCCGTAGTAGGGCGCGTGTTCGGTCGCGGCGGGGCGCGCCGACTTCGGCGATAGGTTCGTCGCGGGTGAGGACATGCGAGGGGTTCTCCTTTCCAACCAGGGATCCGGCCGAGAAATCTATTTCGAGTGTTTCGACGATTCTCTCACCCACGTGGCACGATTCCGAGTATGATGCGGCTTCATGCCCTTCGCAGCGTTAGGTCTTCCTCCTGCAGTCGTCAAAGGCGTTCGCGCGGCCGGATACGTCGAGCCGACGCCGATTCAGTCGAAAGCCATCCCCCTCATTCTAACCGGCGTCGACATCATCGGCGCCGCGCAGACCGGGACCGGCAAGACGGCCGCCTTCGTGCTTCCCATTCTCGCCCGCCTGCTCGGCGGACCGAAGCGGCTCCGCGCGCTCGTGCTGACGCCGACGCGGGAGCTCGCCGCGCAGGTCGAGACGAACGCGCGCGACTACGCGCGCTTCACCGATCTACGCGTGGGGGTCGTCTTCGGCGGCGTGCCGCTGCCTCCGCAGCAGAAGATGCTGAAGACGCAGGGGCTCGACCTACTCGTCGCCACCCCGGGACGCCTGCTCGATCTCCACGGCCGCATGTCGCTTCGCCTCGACGATATCAGCATTCTCGTCCTCGATGAAGCCGATCGCATGGTCGATATGGGGTTCGCGCCCGACCTGAAGCGCATCCTCCGCCTCCTTCCCCTCGAGCGGCAGACGATGATGTTCTCCGCGACGATGCCGCCGGAGCTGAACCGCGTGGCGAAGGAAGCGATGAAGAACCCCGCGCGCGTCGATTTGGCGCCTCCGGGACGCCCGGCCGCCGGCATCACGCAGGCCGTCTACCCGGTTCCGAAGCACCGGAAGACCGATCTTCTCGAAGTCATGCTTCGCCGCACCGAAGTCGGCAGCGTCATCGTCTTCGCGCGCACGAAGCATGGCGCGGATCGGTTGGCGCGCACGCTTCAGCGTCGCGGCCTCTCCGTGGCGACCCTCCACGGCAACCGCTCGCAGGGCCAGCGCGAGCGAGCGCTCCTCGACCTCCGCCGCGGCCGCGTTCAAATTCTGGTCGCGACCGACATCGCGTCGCGCGGCATCGACGTGAAGGACATCACCCACATCATCAACTACGACGTGCCGCACACCCCCGAGGACTACGTCCATCGCATCGGCCGCACGGGCCGCGTCGACGCCTCCGGGGACGCCTTCACGCTCATGTCGCCCGACGAGAAGAAGGGCGTCGTGGCGATCGAACGATTCATGGGCGCGACGATTCTCCGCGTGATGGTGCCCGATTTCGACTACGACGCGCGGAGCACCGCCGAGCCGTCGGGTTCGGGCTTCGGATCGCGCTTCGAGTCGGGTTCGGGATCGGGCTCCGGCCCGCGCCATCGTCCCGCCGCGTCGCGCGGCTCCTCCTCGGGATTCACGGGTTCGTCGGGCTCCAACCCGGCCGGCAAGGCCGCCGACGAAGGCCGCGGCGGCCGCCGTCCGCGAAAGGCGCTCCCCATTCGAGCGCCGACCGCGCCGTCCACGCTAGGCCCGACGCCGTCGCCGTTCGGCGCGCCCGGTGCGCGACGCCGAAACTCCCGCCGCTCGATCTGCTAGACTCCCCGCTCCCATGAACCAGAACCAACGCCACATCGAGATCATCGGCTGCCCCGTCGACCTCGGCGCCGGACGCCGCGGCGTCGACATGGGCCCGTCCGCCATTCGCGTCGCCGACCTCGAACGCCACTTGGAGCGGCTCGGCCACAAGGTCACCGACTTCGGCGACATCGACGTGAGGATTCCGGAGACGCTGGAGGCGGGGCCGAGCACGATCCGCTACAAGCCGGCGATCCTACGAGCGTGCGACGAGCTTCGCGCGGAGGTGGAGCGGAGCCTCGCCGCGGGGCGCACGCCGGTCGTGCTGGGCGGCGATCACAGCCTCGGCATCGGATCGGTGTCGGGATCGAGCAATCACTACCATCGGCTGGGGAAACCGATCGGCCTCATCTGGTTCGACGCGCACGGCGACTTCAATACGCCGGAGACGACCCCGTCGGGGAACGTCCACGGCATGTCGCTCGCGGTGCTTCACGGGTTCGGCGATCCCGACTTCGTGAATCTCGGAGGCCGCGCGCCGAAGATGGATCCGCGGAACACCGTGCTCATCGGCGTGCGCGATCTCGACGCGGGCGAGCGCGATCTCCTGCGCCGCTCGGGCGTCACCGCCTTCACCATCCGGGAGATCGACGAACGCGGGATGCGGGATATCGTGAACGAGGCGATCCGGGTGGCCGGCGCGGGCACGGCCGGAATTCATCTTTCGTTCGACCTCGACGTGGTCGATCCGGAAGACGCGCCCGGCACCGGCACTCCGGTGGACGGCGGCATTTCCTATCGAGAGGCCCACCTCGCCATGGAGATGATCGGCGACCTGGCCGACATCGTCTCCGTCGACTTGGTCGAGGTGAACCCGCTCCTCGACCAGCGGAACGCCACCGGCGTTCTCGCGGTCGAGATGGCGGAGAGCCTCTTCGGCAAACGGATCCTCTAGACCCGCGTTACTTCTTCGTCCCGGCGTTCGCGGCGCCCTTCGCTTCGCCCGCGACCTTCGCCTCCCCGCCGGACTTCACCTCGCCCGCCGACTTCGCGGCGCCCGCGCCCTTCGCCTTGGCGGCGGTATTCGCCTTCGCGGCGGCCTTCGCATCGCCCTTCGCGTCGGCGCGTTCGGTCTTGCCGGCGCCTTCGGGCGCGCCGACGGCGGAGCGTCCCTTCGCGTGGGCGGTCTTCACGAGTTCACCGACGTTCAGATCGAGCCCGTGGGCGATCTGGCCCCAGCCGAGCCCTTCCTGGCGAAGATCGTAGAGTTGGTCGATGGTAACCGTCGTCTTCGCGCCCTGGAGGATCGCATGCGCGATCGAAAGATCGCCCCATCCGGTCTTCAGGCGCTCCTTCTCGCCCAGGTAGAGTTCGGGAATGCCGCCGTACTCCGCCGCGAGGCGGCCGGCGACTTCCACGTGCTCCTTCTTCGCGGTCGCGGCGTCGACTTCCGTCGCGCTCTCGCGGAGGCTCTTCTCGTTCTTCTCCTTCTCGAGCGGATCGACCGTCTTCGCGCGATCCCGAATGCGCTGCAGGTCGGCCATCGCCTTCGCCGCCGCCGGATCGGGCGCGGCCGGCGCGGCCTTCGCGGCCGCGGCGTCGGGGGCGGTCACCGGCGTTTCGATGACGGGCGACGTCGGCTCCGCCTTGGCGGCCTCGCCGCCCGCGGGCGGATCGGCGGCCACGGCGACCGACGCGAGAATCAGAAACGGTAGAACCGTCAGCGCTGCGATCTTCATGTGGATCTCCTTATCTCCCCGAGATGTCTGGACGGGCGCCCGTGCCGAGGGGCCGGGGAGGACTGCGCCACCCGGCGCCGGGCGCCCTACCCGGGTCCATAATCAATGCCCGTGCCAGCGGAGCCGGAAAGGCGCCGCGCCCGCCTAGGGCGAAGGGGGAGCGAGGCTTCACGACCCTCCTCGCGGCGACCCCGGCGCGCCCGCCCCGGCGCGGATGCCCCGCCCGGTGCAGTCTGGCCGAACTGGTACTAGGATTCGGCCCCCGCGAGCGGATATTCTCGGCGCCATGAACCTGACCCTATCGCCTGTTTCACCCATCCTCGAGGCCCGCCGTCGCCGCGCCACGGACGCGCTCGGCCTCCACGACGAAATCCTCCTCATCGCCGCCGGCGAGCCGGTCGGCATTCCGGGCGGCATGGACCAGACCTACCCCTTCCTCTCGCACGCCGAGTATTTCTGGCTGACCGATCGCGAGGAGCCGGGCGGGATCCTCGCGTTCGATCCGAAGGACGGCTGGGTCGACTTCGCGCCCGAAGTGACGGAGCGCGAGCGAGTCTGGGAAGGCCGCGCGGAGAACGAGCCGGGCACGGTCCCGACGCGCGATCTGCCGGGCTGGCTCGCGGCGCGCCGCGGGCGCCCCATCGTGCCGCTCGGCTGCGAACTCCCCGGCGTGCGCGGCGACGCGCTCCGCGTGGCGGAGGCGCGCGAAAAGTTCACGCACGCGCGGCGCCCGAAGGACGAGGCGGAGATCGCGCGCATGCGCGAGGCGATCCGCGCGACCGAGGCGGGCTACAACCACCTGCGCGAGGTGATCCGTCCCGGCGTCACCGAGCGCCAGTTGATGATCGAACTCGAGAGCGCCTTCTTCCGCGCCGGCGCCGACCGCACCTGCTACGGGAGCATCGTGGGGAGCGGCACGAACGCCGCCGTCTTCCATTTCACGCCGGGCTCGCGCGCGGCGCGCGACGGCGAGTTGATCCTCGTCGACGCGGGCGCCGAAGTGCGCCGCTACGGCTGCGACGTGACGCGCACGTATCCCGCGTCGGGAACGTTTTCCGCGATCCAGCGGGAGGTCTTCGACGTGGTGAAGCGCGCGGAGGAGCGCGCGGTGGCGGCCTGCGCCCCAGGGGTGGAGACGGTGGACGTCCACCTCGGCTCGTGCCGGGATCTCGTGGAGGGGCTGATCGCGCTCGATCTACTGCGCGGCTCGGTCGACTCGCTCATCGAGCGCGACGCGCACCTGATCTTTTACCCGCACGGGATCGGCCACATGGTGGGATTGGGCGTTCGCGACGCGAGCGGGGCGCTCCCCGGGCGGCCGAAGCGGACCGAGCCCGCGTACAAGAACCAGCGGACCGACTTCCCGCTCGAGCCCGGCTACACGATGACGATCGAGCCGGGCATCTACTTCATCCCCGCGATCCTGAACGACGCGAACCGCCGGAAGCGCTATCCCGACTGCGTGAACTGGGAGAAGGCGGTCTCGCTCATCCCGATGGGCGGGATTCGCATCGAGGACAACGTGCTCGTGACGAAGGACGGACGCGAGAATTTGACGGCGGCGATTCCGAAGGAGTTCGGCGCCTCCGCCTGATTTCGACGCCGATGGGAGACGCCCCTACGGCTCTCCCATCGGCGCGCCGTATTCGAGCGCGCTCGCCAAGAGTTCCCGCTGCAGTTCGAGCGCGCGCGGCATGTGCGGGCCGACCGTCTTGAAGAACTCGGCCGACATGGCGATCTCCTGCTTCCACTCCTCCACGCGCACGGCCGTCGCCTCGCGAAACGCGTCGCTCGCGATGTCCATGCCGGAGAGATCGAGGTCCCCTTCGCGGGGCACCCAGCCGACCGGCGTCTCGCGGCCGCCGACGTGTCCCATGGCGCGATCGACGATCCAGCGCAGGACGCGCATGTTCTCGCCGTAGCCCGGCCAGACGAACTTCCCGTCGGCGCCCTTCCGGAACCAGTTCACCATGAAGATCTTCGGCGGATGCGGAATCTGCGCGCGCATCTCGAGCCAGTGATTGAAGTAGTCGCCCATGTTGTAGCCGCAGAACGGGAGCATGGCCATCGGGTCGCGGCGCACCACGCCCACCTGGCCCGTCGCCGCCGCCGTGGTCTCCGACCCCATCGTGGCGCCCATGTAGACGCCGTGCACCCAATTGAACGACTGGAGCACGAGCGGCACCGTCGTCGCGCGCCGACCGCCGAAGATGATGGCGGAGATCGGCACGCCTTCCGGATCGTTCACGCGGCGGGAGAGCGCGAGGTTGTTCGTCATCGGCGCCGTGAAGCGGCTGTTCGCGTGCGCCGCCTTCTCGCCCGATTTCGGATCGTAGGGTTTCCCGAGCCAGTCGGTGAGCCCCTCGGGCGGCGTCTCGGTCATCCCCTCCCACCAGACGTCGCCGTCGGCGGTGAGGGCCACGTTCGTGAAGAGCGTGTCGCGCTCGATGCTTCGCATGGCGGTCGGATTCGACATGACGCTCGTGCCGGGCGCCACGCCGAAGTAGCCCGCTTCGGGATTGATCGCCCAGAGCCGCCCGTCCGAGCCGACGCGCATCCAGGCGATATCGTCGCCCACCGTCCAGACCTTCCAGCCCTGGAAGCGGCGCGGCGGAATGAGCATGGCGAAGTTCGTCTTGCCGCACGCGCTCGGGAAGGCCGCGGCCACGTAGGTCGTCTGCCCTTCGGGGCTCTCCACGCCGAGGATCAGCATGTGCTCGGCGAGCCAGCCCTCCTTCCGGCCGAGGTAGGAGCCGATGCGGAGCGCGAGGCACTTCTTCCCCAGGAGCACGTTTCCGCCGTAGCCCGAGCCGACGGACCAGATGGTGTTGTCCTGCGGGAAGTGGCAGATGAATCGGCGCTCGGGATTCAGATCGAGCGTCGAGTGGAGACCGCGGTTGAAGTCGTTCGACTCGCCGAGCATCTCGAGCGCGGCCTTCCCCATGCGCGTCATGATGCGCATGGAGAGCACGACGTAGATGCTGTCGGTGAGTTCGATGCCGACCTTCGAGAAGGGCGAGCCGAGCGGACCCATCACGTACGGAACGACGTACATCGTGCGGCCGCGCATGGCGCCGTCGAAGAGCTTCCGGAGCTTCGCGTACGCCTCCTCGGGCGCCATCCAGTTGTTGGTGGGACCGGCCTCGTCCTTCGTCGGCGTGCAGATGAAGGTGAGGTGCTCGACGCGCGCGACGTCGTTCGGACTCGAACGGTGGAGGTAGCAGCCCGGGCGCTTCTTCTGATTGAGCGGGAGGAGCACCCCGGTCGACACCGCTTCATCGGTGAGGCGGCGCTTCTCCTGCTCGGAACCATCGCACCAGACGACGTGGTCGGGCTGACAGAGACGCGCCATCTCGCCGACCCAATCGAGGAGCGCCTTGTTCGTGGTCATCGTGGTACCCCACTCGACCCGCTGTTGCAGGTTGGGATTCATCAACCCTCCAAGGAGGACGAAGTCGGCTACCGCCGCGGAGGACGGTGGAAGTCGTGCGAGTATAGCGTAAAGTGGGCCCCGCGGGGCCTCCGTCGGGGGCTCCGCGGCCGGAGGACCGGCGCCCCGAAGTACATAGGAATACGTCGTTTCCGTGGCCGGAGGGTATGGGACTTAGGGAGCAGCCCCCGAAAGGGGGACGCGGGGATGTGGCGACGGCCGTCGCGCTGTCGCTGATCGCGCTCGCCTGGGCGCTTGTAGCGGCGCCGCGCGGCTACGGCGAGGGGGACGCGAGCGAACTCACGCTCGCCCTCGCGCTCGGCGGCGCGCCCCATCCGACCGGTTATCCCCTCTACACGCTCGCGGGACACGCGGCGACCGCCTGGCTCCATTCGCTCGGCGTCGCCTGGCCGGTCGCGGCGAACGCCTGGAGCGCCCTGGGAAGCGCTGTCGCGATCTTCTTCCTCCACCGGCTCGGCGCCGCGATGGCCGGCGAGCGCCTCCCCTCGCGCGGAACCGAGCGGCGGCTGCTCGCGACGATCCCGCTCGTCCCCCTCCTGACGCAGCCGATCTGGAGCGCCGCCGCCACCACGGCCGAGGTCACCTCGTGGCAGGCCGCCTGGTCGCTCGGCGCCGCGTGGACCGCGTGGCGGCTCGCGGGCGACTCGACTTCGCACGGCGCGGGGGCGGGAGCGCCGCTCCGGAGCCTCCAGGCGCGACTCTTCCTATGGGGAGGGGTGATCGGACTCGGTCTCGCGCATCACGCCACCTCGGCCCTCCTGGCGACGCCCTTGACGATCTGGGTGATCGCCCGACTTCGCGGCGCCTCGCCCAGCGCGGGACCGAGCGGCGCGCCGTCTCGGCCCGGCGGCGGGAGCTTCGCGCTCTCGCTGGCCGCCGGGATGGCGCTTCCCCTTCTCTCGTGGGGCTGGATCGCCTACCGCGCCTCCCACCCGGCCGCCTTTCAGTGGCCGCTGCTCGAGCCGGGACTCGGAGGGCTGATCGCGCACCTCACGGGGCGGGCCTACGGCGGCTACTTGGGCGGCTTCCACCCGAGCCCGGCGGACGCGCGGCTCCTCGCGAGCTCGATTCCGTGGCTGGCGCTCCTCCTGATCGCCCTCGCCGTCACGCTGGCGGCCTCGCCGCGCGGCCCGCGGCGGACGTTCGCGACCGCCGTCGGCGCCGCCCTCCTCGCGCAAGGCGCCTTCGTCCTCGCGTATCGCGTTCCCGATCCCTCGTCGCACCTCGTTCCGATCCTCGCGCTCGGCGCGATCGTCCTCCCCGATCTCGCGGCGCGGATTCGCGCGCGCGCGGGCGGCGCCGTCGCCGCGCTCGCGGCCGCGGCGCTCCTCCTCGCGCTCCTTCCGGCTTGGATCGGCGCCGACCTCGCGGCGAAGGCGCACGCCGAGGAGACCGATCGCCTCGTGCGCGACGCGTGGCGGCGCGTTCCCTTCGAGCGCGGTCTCGTCGTCTGGAACAACGATCTCTACGCGCGGCTTCGCGCCTACCAGATCCTCGAAGGGAGCCGGCCCGCGCTCCTCGTGGAGCATCCGGGCGTCCTCACGTGGCCCGGCCCGCGCCGCCGGTTCCAGGAGGCGCACGGCTTCGATCCCTGGAACGGCGCGACGCCGACGAGCGACGCCATGCTCGCGCAACTCCCCGACCTCGCGGCGCGCGCCGGCGGGCTCCCGGCGATCGACTTCGACGTCCTCCTGCGCGAGGCGGGCGCCGGCGACGAGGGAACTTCACGGTGACCGAAGAAGGGCTACAATAGGCGGATGACCCGTCCGCGCGCTCTGCCGACGCTGCTTTTCCTGGCGCTCCTCGCCGCCGGGTGCCGCCTTCCCTGGACGTCGGCGAACGGCGCGCTCCAACTCTCCGGGTCGCTCGAGGCGAACGACGTCCGCGTCGGTTCGCTCCTCGGGGGACGCGTCGACTCGGTCTTCGCGAGCGAAGGCGACTCCGTGGAGGTGGGCGAGCGACTCGTGACGCTCGACGCCGATCTCACGGATGCGCAGATCGCCGAGCAGCGCGGCCGTCTCGCGGAGGCGAGGTCGCGCTACGACATGGCGCGGCGCGGCCCGCGGAAGGAGGACATCGCGAGGGCGAAGGTGGAGTACGAGCACGCGGAGTCCGATCGCCGCCGTCTCGAGGCGCTCCTCGAGCAGGACGCGGTGGCGCCCCAGGAGTACGAGAGCGCCGCGGCGCTCGCCGCGAGCCGACACGAGACCTATCTCGCCCTGGAGCGAGGCACGCGCCCCGAGGAGATCGCCGCCGCGCACGCGGCCGTGCTCCAGGCCGAGGGGCGTCTTCGCTATCTCGAGCGCGAGCGGAAGGAAGCCGTCATCACGGCGCCGGTGCGCGGCGTCGTCCAGACGCTCGACCTTCGCCCCGGCGATCTCGTCGCGCCGCGCCAGGCGGTCGCCGTCGTCCTCGAGGCGGGGCCGGCGAAGGTGCGCGTCTACGTCCCCGAGCCGCGGCTCGGCGCGATCCGCGTCGGCCAGAAGGTCGATCTCACGGTCGACACCTATCCCGCCCGCACGTTCGCCGGGACGATCGTCGAGATCTCCTCGCAGGCCGAGTACATGCCGCGGAACGTGCAGACGCGCGAGCAGCGGAACGACCAGGTCTTCGGCGTGAAGATCGAGGCCGCGCCCGCCCCCGAGCTGAAGCCCGGCATGTCGGTGACGGCGACGATCCGGCTCGCCGAGGACAAGCGGTGAGTTCGGGCGACGTCCCGCGCCCGACCCTCCCCTCGAACGGCGACGAATTCGGCATCGAGGTGCGCGGCGTCTCGCGCAGCTTCGGCGCCGTCCGCGCGCTCGACGACGTCTCACTGAACGTCAAACGCGGGGAGATCTACGGGCTCCTAGGCCCGAACGGCTCCGGCAAGTCGACCCTCATCCGCATCCTCTGCGGGATTCTCGCCCCGACGGCGGGATCGGCGTCCGTGGACGGCCTCGCGCTGCCCGCGAAGGGCGAGTTGGTCCGCCAGCGGATCGGCTACGTCTCCCAGCGCTTCTCGCTCTACGAGGATCTCACCGTCGCCGAGAACCTCGACTTCTTCGCCAAGGTCTACGGGCTCCACGGCGCGCGCCGGAGCGAGCGGCAGGAATGGGCCATCGACCTCACGAAGCTCGATCCCTACCGACACCGCCTGGCGGCGCATCTCTCGGGAGGGTGGAAGCAGCGCCTCGCGCTCGCCGCGGCCCTCATGCACGAGCCGCGCGTCATCTTCCTCGACGAGCCGACGGCGGGCATCGATCCCGTCGCGCGGCGTGAACTCTGGAACCTCCTCTTCCAACTCGCGGGGCGGGGCGTGACGCTCGTCGTCACCACGCACTACATGGACGAGGCGGAGCGCTGCGGCACGGTGGGCTATCTCTATCTCTCGAAGATGCTCGTCTCGGGCCGCCCGGCCGACCTCCGCCGGCTGCCCGAGGTGACGCCCGCCGGCATGCGCCGCCTCGAAGCCGAGTGCGAGGCGGGCGCGGCCGCGCTCATGACGCGCGCCCGCGAACTCGACTATGTCGACGACGTGACGATCTTCGGCAACGAACTCCACCTCCTCATCGAGGGGACGTACGACGACGCCACCGTCGAGCGCCATCTGACGGCGGCGGCCGGCGCGCGCGTCCGCGTGCGGCCGATCGAGCCCTCCCTCGAGGACGTCTTCGTCCGCCTCACGAAGCTCGCGGCGGCCGAGGTCGAGCGCGCGGGGGCGGCGCGGCGATGAAGGGGTTCGCGGCGGTCCTCCGCAAGGAGGCGATCCAGATGACGCGCGACAAGGGGACGCTCCGGTTCGCCATCGGCATCCCGATCTTCCAGCTCTGCCTCTTCGGCGTCATCGACACGAACGTCCGCTTCGTCCCGACCATCGTCTTCGATCAGAGCCACACCGTGGAGAGCCGCCAGCTGGTGCGCGACTTCGCCAACACGCGCACCTTCGATATCGTCGACTTCGCCGACTCCCGCGACGAGCTGCACGAGGAGATCGTGGCGGGACACGCCTCGGTGGGCGTCGAGATCCCGCCCGACTACGCCGACCGCCGCGCGACGGGGCGGGCGGCCGACGTGCTCGTGTTGATCGACGGCTCCGACGCGAGCATCTCGGGGCAGGCGCTCGCGGCGGCGAACGGCGTGGCGCTGAGCCAGAGCGTGACGGAACTCCTGGCGAAGTCCGACGGGGGCGAGATGCCGGTCCGGCTCTTCCCGCAGCTGCTCTTCAATCCCGACTCGCGGAGCGCGAACCTGCTCATCCCGGGGTTGGTGGCGATCCTGCTCACGTTCTCGGGGACGATCCTCGCCGCCTTCTCGATCGTCCGGGAGCGCGAGCGCGGGACGCTGGAGCAGCTCATGGTGACGCCCGTCTCGCCCGTCGCGGTGATCCTGGGGAAACTCCTCCCCTATCTGGCGCTCGGCTTCGTGCAGCTGATCGCCGTCCTCGGCATCATGACGACGGTCTTCCGCGTCCCGATCCACGGGAACGTCTTCCTGCTGCTGGCGCTCTCGCTCGTCTACCTCTTCGCGCTGCTCTCGATGTCGCTCGTCGTCTCGGCCAGCAGCAAGACGCAGATGGAGGCGATCCAGCGCGCGCAGGGCTTCCTGCTACCCTCGATCATGCTCTCGGGCTACGTCTTCCCGCTCACGTCCCTTCCGACCGTGCTCCGCGCCGTGTCGCAGATCCTCCCGGCCACGCACTTCATCGCGATCTCGCGCGGCATCATCATCCGCGGCGCGGGCTTCGTCGACCTCTGGCAGCACGTCGCGGCGCTGATCGGGATCTCGGCGATCCTCGTCCTCGTCAGCACGCGCGCCTTCAAGAAGACGATTTCGTAGCCGGCGCGGCTACTCCTCGGAGAGGGTGTAGCGAACGAGCACGCCCTCGATGAAGGTCGCGTCGACGCGCTGGCTTCCCTTCCGGTACTTGGCGGTCGTCACGTTCCAGCCGGCGTCGGTCCGCTGGCGGGTCTCGACCGGCGCCCCGTAGAGCCCCGCCACCTCGTCCATCGTGGCGCCCTTCCGGAGGCCGCGCGGCCCGTCGTCGCCGCGTCCGGCGCCGCGGCCGCCGTCCCGCGCCTCGAGCGCCGCCACCCCCACCTCGGGCGCGCGGAAGTCGACGTAGCGCTCCAGCACCGTCATCACCGCCTCGGGCGTGAGCGCCGAGGAGGGGACGCCGTCGGGATAGCGGATGTTGAAGCGCGACCCGGCCATGAGCGCCTTGTCGCCGAGGCGCTGCTTCTCGAGGGCCTCGGCCTGCTCCGACTCCGCGCGATTCTCCCGCTCGTCGCGCTCGCGGTCGCGGCGCAGGCGGTCGAGTTCCTCCGACATGGCGCGGCGCCGCGCCGGGTCCTTCTCCCGCTTCAGGTCGCGTTCGAGATTCTTCTCGCGCGTGCTCTTGCCGGTGAAGCCGCCGCCGCCGCCCGACGCCTTCTCGTCGAAGAAGGTGCCGTAGCCGCCGCCGCCCAACTGGAACTCGATCAGTTTCGACTTCACCTTCACCTTCGTCACCATGACGGCGTCGCCGCGCTTCAGGGAGATGCCGGTCTTCTTCACGCGCGCCTGATAGTCGGGGAAGTTGAGCGGCTTCTCGGCGTCGGGCGTGATGTCGATGCCCTGCGCGGAGGCGGGCATGTCGAGGAGCACGGTGACCATCGTGCCTTCGAAGTGCTTCTGAAGATCCCGCTCGGCGATCTTCAGATCTCCCTCGGTGGCGGCGCGAGCGGCGAGCGGCGCGACGAGCGCGACGGCGAGGAGCGAGACGGCGGCGGCGAGACGGTGGCGGATCACCCTTCTACCCTCCTGGGTTCACGGCAGGACTGGGGTCAATTCTCTCAGTGAGATTTCGTCGATGACCGGCCCGTAGCACCCTTCCGTTAGGCTCCGGAATTCGAGATCGGCGGAAAGGCTTGCCGCCTTCACGACCACCTGGCGACGGGCCCACATCATGTTGCGATAGGACGCGGCGCTCGCGTCGAATGCCACGGAGTCGACTCGAACTCCCTCCCATCGCACTTCCAGCGTCTTCACATCCGGTCCGCCGTCTACGTTTCCGCAGACGGCGTAGCAGAGGAGATAGGAACGGCCCGGGTCGACGCCGATCCGCTGAACGATGGCGCCGGCCCCGCAGGAGCCGTCCAGATCGAGGGAATGTCGGCCGTCGATCGGAGACCAGTACGAGGAGTCGATCAGGTCGACCGCGCCCAGGCGGATACGCCACGCTCCAATCCAGTCTTCAGCCGAAAGCGTGAGGTAAGGCGCGGCTCCGGGGGTCGATTCGAAGTCGCCGTTCTGAACGAGATTCGCCCGGTCTTCCGGGCATGGCTCCGAACATACCGGTGGCGGCAACGCCGCGACGACGAGCGCAAGGAGCGCAAGCGCGACCGCCGCGACCCGCAGGGTCGAACTCCATGACGCCTGACATTCGGACTCCCTCGGCACTGAACCATCTTCACGAAACCGCGTGCGTCGGGTCAAGCGTCGACCAACGCTCCAAACGAAACCGCCCCGCTGCCGAAGCAGCGAGGCGGTGACGATACGAACGGAAAGCCGCTGCTTACTTCAGGTGCTTCGAGACGAGTTTGGTCATCTCGAACATGCTCACCTGCTTCTTGCCTCCGAAGACGGCCTTGAGCTTGTCGTCCGCGTTGATCATGGTGCGCTTGGTCTTGTCCTGAAGCTTGTTCTTCTTGATGTACGCCCAGAGCTTCTTCGTGACCTCGGTGCGCGGCATGGGCTTGCTGCCGATTACCTCGGAGAGGGTCGAAGACGGCGTCATCGGCTTCATGAACGCGGCATTGGGCTTCCGCTTCGTCTTGGTGGCCTTCTTCTTCGCTGGCTTCGTAGCACGCTTTTTCGCGGGCATGCACCTCTCTCCTTTCAAGTGAACTCGTGCCGATCCTGAGAACGTCGGCGCCGAGGGGAATTACTAGCACCTATGGGGCGGGGTGACAAGCAAGGAGGAGGGATTTTCCCTGGGAGGGCAAAAAAAAATGGAGCGGAAGACGGGATTTGAACCCGCGACAACCACCTTGGCAAGGTGGGGCTCTACCGGGCTGAGCTACTTCCGCTCACAGATTGAATTGTCGGTGCTGCGGGGGCGATTCTATACGCCTTCCTTCCGCCCCGTCAAGGGAGGCCCCGGGGGCGACCAGCCGCCCGGCCCCTCGACGGAGGCGCCCGGTTCCATCCCCGAGAGCCAGCGGTGGTACCCGCTCCCCATGCGGCGGACGGCGTTCGTCTGGCGGTAGAGCTGCAGGTAGCGGCGGGCCGACGTCTCCCAGGAGAAGTCCTTCGCCATGCCGTTCCGCCGCACGCGCTGGAGCGTCTCCGTCCTCGCGTAGAGCGCGAGCGCCTCCTCGACCGCGGCGAGGAGCGCCTCCGGCGTATAGGGCTCGAAGAGGATTCCCGTCCCCTCGGGCGCGTTC
>DASTSZ010000081.1:0-3794 GCA_035760425.1 Candidatus Eiseniibacteriota bacterium
CGGGCGTGCTCGCGGGGACGGCGGCGCCGGGGATGGTGGGGACGCTTCGACAGCTCGAGTTCGGCGCGGGAAGCCGAATCAGCGTGCCGATCGCGATTCTGATCTGGCTCATGATCTACCCGATGATGCTCCGCATCGACCTGGCGAGCCTGCTGGAGGTCCGGAAGCGGCCCGCCGGAATCGGCGTGACCCTCGTCGTGAATTGGCTCGTGAAGCCCCTCTCGATGGCGTTCCTCTCTTGGCTCTTCTTCCGGCACATCTTCGCGCCGTTCCTGACGCCGGCCCTCGCCGATCAGTACATCGCCGGGACCATCATTCTCGCGGCGGCGCCCTGCACGGCGATGGTCTTCGTCTGGTCGTACCTCACGGACGGCGATCCCGCCTACACGCTCGTTCAAGTTTCGCTGAACGATCTCCTGATGCTCGGCCTCTTCGCGCCGATCGTCGGGTTGCTCGTGGCGGGGGCGAGCGGTCTGGCGATTCCGATGGGCGTGCTGCTCACCAGCGTGCTGGTCTTCATCGTCGTCCCGCTCGCGCTCGGCTCCGTGAGCCGGCTCCTGCTCGTCCGCGCGAAGGGCGCCGCCTGGTTCGAGGGCTCGTTCCTCCCGCGCTTCCAGCCGGTGACGACGCTCGCCCTGCTCGCCACGCTCGTGCTGATCTTCGCGTTTCAGGCGGAGAACATCACGGCCCGGTGGTTTCACGTGCTCCTGATCTCGATCCCGATTCTCGTCCAGGTCTATCTCAACGCCGGCATCGCGTACGGACTGATGTGGCGCCTTCGCGTGCCGCATCGCATCGCGGCCCCGGGCGCCCTGATCGGCGCCAGCAACTTCTTCGAGTTGGCCGTCGCCGTGAGCATCACCCTGTTCGGGGCGGACTCCGGCGCGGCGCTGGCGACCGTCGTCGGGGTGCTCGTGGAGGTGCCGGTCATGCTCTCCGTCTGCGCCTTCTGCAATCGCACCCGGCGGTGGTTTCCCGAGCCCGCCGTCGCCGCACCCCCCTTGGGAAGGTAGGTCGGCCGGGCCCACCTCTTGCTTGACCTCGCCGGGCGCCGGGGGGGATACTCCGCACGACTATTGCCGCCCCTATCCCCTGAATTTAGGAGTACTTGGATGGACGCGACCTATTCCCTCCTCAAGGAACTCTGCGAAGCCTTCGGCCCTCCCGGACATGAAGACGAAGTCGCGGCCCTCATGAAGAAGCACCTGAAGGGGCTCGGCGAGTTCTCCCAGGACGGCCTCGGCTCCGTCATCTGCAAGAAGCGCGGAGGCTCCGACGAGCCGCGCATCATGGTCGCCGGCCACCTCGACGAAGTCGGCTGGATGGTGAAGGGGATCACGCCGGAGGGCTTCATCAAGTTCCTCCCCATGGGCGGCTGGTGGGGCCACGTCATGCTGGCGCAGCGGGTGAAGATCCGCACGAAGAAGGGCGACATCGTCGGCGTCGTCGGTTCGAAGCCGCCGCACGAACTGAAGGAAGAGGAGCGCCGGAAGGTGCTCGATCTCGCCGACATGTTCATCGACGTCGGCGCGACCTCCTACTTCGACGTGAAGAAGAAGCTCGGCATCCGCGCGGGCGACGTGATCGTCCCCGACGCGCCGTTCGAGACGATGGCGAACGACCGGCTCTACCTTGGCAAGGCGATCGACAACCGCTACGGCTGCGCCGTCGTCGTCGACGCCCTGAAGAAACTGGCGAAGACGCCGCACCCGAACACGTTCTACGGCGTGGCCACGACGATGGAGGAGGTCGGCATCCGCGGCGCGCAGACGAGCGTGACGGCCGTGAAGCCGCACGTGGCCATCGCGGTCGACGTCGGCATCGCCCACGACACGCCGGGGACGGTCGGCGAGGGCGAGGAGAAGCTTGGCGCGGGCGTCGGCATTCTCGTCTACGACGCGACGATGATCCCGAACCGGAAGCTTCGCGATCTCGCGATCGACACCTGCGAGCGGGAGAAGATCCCGTACCACTTGGGCACCGTCGAGCGGGGCGGGACCGACGCGGGCCGGTTCCACATCTTCAACACCGGCGTGCCGTCGCTCGTGATCTTCATCCCGACGCGCTACATCCACAGCCACACGACGATCATGGACCGTAAGGACTACGACGCCTCGGTGCGGTTGATCGCGGCGCTCACGAAGCGGCTCGACAAGAAGACGGTCGCGTCGCTGTAGCGGGGAAGCGCGCGGGGGCGGGCCACGGCCCGTCCCGCGAACGGAGGCTACGAGACCAGGAGGTCGCGTGAACCAAGGTCCGAAGTTCTTGGCGGAGTTGATCGGCACCTTCGCCCTCATCTTCTTCGGCGCGGGCGCCATCCTGCAGCAGAACGCCACGCAAGCGGTCGGCATCACCGGCATCGCGGTGGCCCACGGCCTCGCCATCCTCGTCGGCATCTACGCCTTCGGCCACATCTCGGGCGGCCACTTCAATCCCTGCGTCACCTTCGGCATGGCGGTCACTCGGCGCGTGTCGTGGGGCGACGCCGTCACCTACTGGATCGCGCAACTCGCCGGCGGTTCGCTGGCCGCGTGGTTCCTCTCGGTCTGTTACCCGAGCGGCGCGGCCGACGTCCACCTCGGCACGCCGGCGCTCGGCGCGTCGGTGACCCCGATGACCGGCATGGCGATCGAGGCCGTCCTCGCCTTCATGCTCGTTACGGTCATCTTCGGTTCGGCGGTCGATCCGCGCGCGCCGAAGGGATTCGCCGGGCTCGCCATCGGCCTCACGCTGACGGCGAACATCCTCATGGGCGCGAGCCTCACCGGCGCCTCGTTCAATCCCGCGCGCGCGTTCGGCCCCGCGCTCATCGCGGGGTACTGGCAGGATCACTGGATCTACTGGGTCGGTCCGATGCTGGGCGGCGCCGTCGCGGCCCTGCTCTACGACCGCTTCTTCCTATCGCGCGCCTAGCCGTCCGGCGCGCGGGACGCCGAGCGTGACCGACCCGCGGCAGCGACAAATCGAGCGTGATCTGGCTCCACTCCTGGAGGGCGACCTCCGGACGGATCCGGTCACGCTCGCGTTGTTTTCGACGGCCGCCTGCATCTTTCGCCGCAAGCCGCTCGCGGTGGCGGCGCCCCGCACGTCGGACGACGTCGCGGCGATCCTCGCCTACGCGAACGCCCACGCCATCCCCGTCACGCCGCGGGGCGGCGGCTCGAGCCTCTGCGGCCAGGCGCTCGGCACCGGCATCGTCCTCGACTTCTCGACCTACATGCACCGCGTGCTCGAGGTCGACGCGGCGGCGCGCCGGGTCCGCATGGAGCCGGGCGCCATCCACACGCGCGTTCAGCGCGCGGCGTCGCCCCACGGGCTTCGCCTCGGCCCCGATCCCTCCTCCGGCGACTTCTGCACGATCGGCGGCAACGTCGGCACGAACGCGGCCGGCGCGCACTCGCTTCGACACGGGGCCACGAAAGAGCATGTCGTAGGGATGACGGTGGTTCTCCATGACGGGAGCGTGGTGGCGATGGGGAGCGGGACATCGGCGCGGAGCGGCCGGGAAGGGCGCGCGCCGCAGGGGAGCGCGCGGTGGGCGGCGATGGAGCGCGATCTCGCAGGGATCCTCCGCGGCGGCGCGGCCGACTACCGCGGCGAACGCCCCCGGGCCAACAAGAACTCCTCCGGCTACGACCTCTGGGGCGCCTGGAATCCGGGCGACGAGGTTTCGTCCATCGAGCCGCGCTTCGATCCGATGAAGCTGATCGTCGGATCGGAGGGGACGCTCGGCGTGGTGACCGAAGTCTGCATGCGGCTCGTGCCGCGCCCCGTGGCCACCGCCGTGGCGGTGC
>DASTSZ010000082.1:0-9498 GCA_035760425.1 Candidatus Eiseniibacteriota bacterium
CGCCGTCGGCCGAGGCGCCGTCGACGGGCGACGCGGGCCCGACGCCCGAGGACTTGCTCGAGCGCTCGGCCGAGCCGCCGACCGACTCGCCCGAACCGGTGATCGACGAGTCCGTGGCGGCGACGTCGCCCGAGCCGGAGCCGCAGGAGGTCGCCCCCGAACCGCCGGCGCCGAAGGCGGAGGTGCGGAAGACACCGGCGCCGAAGCCGCGCGCGCCCGAACCGGCGCCGGAACGATTGGTCGAGCGCTCGCCGAAGAATTTCGTCCCGGTGCAGACGGTGATCACGCAGACGATCGTCGCGCCTCCCGCCTCGAACGATGCGCCCGCGACGCCGAAGCCGTCGCGCGCGGTCTCGCAGCACGACCCGGCCGCCGCGGCGGTGCGCGCCGCGAAGAGCGCGAGCCTCGAGGCGGCGCGAACGAAGCTCCCCGCCGCCTTCGACAAGTCGGGCGACGCGTGGGAGCGGACGCTTCCGCTTCTCGAAACGGCGCCCGAGACGCTGGCCACGGCCCGCCGCGAGTGGGCCCAAGCGCGCTTCCAGGCCTGGGCGGCCGATCCGACTCCGGCGCGCCGCGACGCGGCGATCGCCTCGGCCCGCCAGTACCTTCTCTACGCGCCCCCCGGCCCCGAGCGGGACCAGGCCTGGACCTGGCTCGGCCGCCTGAAGCACTGACCGCCCCGCGGCTCGCGTGCCGCGCATCCCCCTAGTCCCGCAACGATTTGCTCAAGAACGCCACCGCCCCCGCCGATTCGTGACGCGAGGTGGGATATCTATGCCCACCCGCACGCACGGAGAGGAACCGGCCGTATGGGCACGATGGACGAGGGGATTCTTCGGGAGTTTCTCTCGGAGAGCCTCGAGAACGCCGAACGAGTGGAGCAGGAACTCGTCGCGCTGGAGCGCGAGCCGGGCGACCTGAAGAGGATCGCCGTGCTCTTCCGCGCCGTTCACTCCATCAAGGGGACCTGCGGCTTCTTCGGATTCACGAAGCTGGCGGCGGTGACCCACGCGGGCGAGAACCTGCTCGGACGATTGCGGAGCGGCGAACGCGCGCACACGCCCGAGATCGCGAATGCGCTCCTCGCGCTCGTCGACGCCGTGCGCACGATTCTGGCGCGGATCGAATCGACGCAGGAGGAGGGGGACGACGCGTTCGAGCCCCTGATCGCTCGATTGAATCGGCTCGACGCCGGCGAGCCGGAGCCGGCCGCGCCGGCGCCTGCGGCTCCCTCGCGACCCGACGCCGAATCGATCGAACCGCCCATCCCGCTCGAATCCGCCGCGCCGCTCGAAGCGAGCGTGCGGATCGACGTGCATCTCCTCGACCGACTCATGAACCTGGTGGGCGAACTCGTGCTGGCGCGAAACCAGCTCCTCCTCGAAGTCGCGTCGTCGAACCAGAGCGATCTCCCCGCCACGGCGCAGCGCCTGAACCACGTGACGACCGAGCTGCAGGAGCAGGTGATGAAGACCCGCATGCAGCCGATCGGCAATCTCTGGAACAAGCTCCCCCGCCTCGCCCGCGACGTCGCGGCCGACTGCGGGAAACACGTGCGCCTCGATCTCGAGGGCGCCGAAACGGAACTCGACCGCTCCATCATCGAGGCGATGCGCGACCCGATCACCCACGTCGTCCGAAACGCGATCGACCACGGCATCGAATCCCCGGCCGAGCGCGCGGCGCGCGGGAAGCCGGCCGAGGGGCGCCTCCTCATCCGCGCCTTCCACGAGGGCGGCAAGGTCCACGTGGAGATCATCGACGACGGCGCCGGCCTCTCCGTCGACCGCATCCGGGAACGCGCGCTGCGCCAGCAGCTCGTCACGCCCGAGCGCGCGTCGCGCATGAGCGATCGCGATTGGGCGAACGTCATCTTCGTGCCCGGATTCTCCACGGCCGACCGCGTGACGAGCATCTCGGGGCGCGGCGTCGGCATGGACGTGGTGAAGAACAACGTCGAGCGGATCGGCGGCGCCATCGAGGTCGAGTCGCGGCCGGGGAACGGCACGACGATCCGGATCCGCATCCCCCTCACGCTCGCGATCGTGCCGGCGCTCATCGTGACGGCGGGGCAGGAGCGCTACGCCATTCCGCAGGTAAACCTGACCGAGTTGATTCGCGTGGAGGAGTCCGAGGCCGCCGCGAGGATGCCCCTCGCCTTCGACGCCCCCGTGCTTCGCTACCGGGACGGCCTTCTTCCCCTCATCGACCTGCGCGACGTCCTGCGCGCGCGATCCGAGACGTCGGTCGGCCGCGCGGACGGGGCGATTTCGATCGCCGTGCTCCATGCCGACGGCGTCACCCTCGGGCTCGTGGTCGACTCCATCGTGGCGTCGCAGGAGATCGTGGTGAAACCGCTCATCGAGCCGCTCCGCCAGATCGCCGTCTTCGCCGGCGCGACCATCCTGGGCGACGGCGCCGTGGCGCTCATCCTCGACGTGCCGGGCCTCGCGCGCCACGCGGGCATCAGCGTGCGCTCGGGCGGCCCGCCGGTGCCCGCGGAACTCCTCGTCACGGAGTCGCCGTCGGCGCCGCTTCGCACGCTCGTCCTCTGTCACGCGGGCGAGCGCTGGACCGTCGCCGTTCCGCAGGAGCAGATCGCGCGGCTCGAGGAGATCCCGCGGCGCCTGCTGGAGCGGGTCGGCGATCGCGCCATGGTGCAGTACCGCGGCGGGATCCTGCCGCTCGTCTCCCTCGGCGCGATCCTCGACATGAACGGCGCGGCGGAAGCGGCCGACGCCGGATGGCTGCCCGAACGCGACCCGATGCCGGTGGTCGTCCATCAGCGGGGCGGTCACTCGCTCGGCCTGGTGGTCGAGTCGATCGTCGAGATCGTGGAAGAGCGGATGGCGGTGGCGGCCACGCCCGGCGCGAGGCCGGGATTCAGCGGCGCGGTCGTGGTGCGCGGCTCGGTGACCGAACTGCTCGACCTCCAGCGGCTGCTGGACGCGTCGGCGGTCGGACGGGAACTCCTGCCGCTTCACGCGGGGAAAGGGGCGTAGGCGATGGCGGACGAACGGCTCCTCTGCACGTTCCGCGTGGCGGATCACCTCCTGGGACTCGACATCGCGGTCGTCCAGGAAGTGCTCCGACGCCAGGAGATCACGCGGCTGCCGCTCTCTTCGCCCGCCGTGCGCGGCATCATCAATCTGCGCGGACACATCGTTCCCGCGGTCGACCTCCGCTGCTGCCTCGATCTCCCCGCCGCGGAGCGCGGCGAGGACCGCGCCACGATCGTGGTGCGCGGGCGCGAGGACGCGGCCGCGAGCCTCCTCGTGGACGAGATCGGCGACGTCGTCCAGGTGGCCGATTCGTCGCGCGAGCGCGCGCCGGAGACGGTGAATGGCATCGCGCGCCAGTTGATCCACGGCGTCTTCCCTCTCCACGACCGTCTGCTTCTCGAACTCGAACTCGGCGAAGTCCTGCGGGTGGCGTATGCGTAGGAATCACGGACCCGGCGCGGCCGGGCGTCACGGAAGGAGTCCGGTGTCATGAGGTTCACGATTCGGCGCCAGTTGGTGGGGAGCGCCCTACTCGCGCTCGCGGGGTTCGTCCTCTTCGGGATCGTGGCGTTCGCCACGCTGAACGAATTGAAGATCAACGGACCGCGCTACCTCCGCATCGTCCAGGGGAAGGACCTCGTGGCGGACCTCGTGCCGCAGCCGGTCACGCTGGTCGAGTCCTACCTCGCCGTCCATCAGATGCTCGGCGAGACCGACCGACGCCGGCTGGACGAGCTGATCCGCGATTCGCAGGATCTCCGGACGGAGTTCGAGGCCCGGCACAAGTTCTGGGAGAAGACGCTCCCGGCCGGCGCGCTCAAGACCGCGCTCCACGACAAGGCCTACCCGGCCGCGTCGGAATTCCTGCGCGTGGTGGAGAACGAGTTCATTCCGGCGGTCCGCCGCGGCGACCAGGAAGGCGCGCGTCTCGTCGCCGACGGATCGCTGAAGCCGCTCTACGAGCAGCACATGAAGGTCGTGCTCGAGATGGTGCAGCTGGCCACCGCGCAGACGACGCAGGAGGAGAAGGCGGCGCTCGCCATCGCGCAGCAGCGGTCGGCGCTCGTCCCGATCCTCGGGCTCGTGCTCGCGGGCGTCACGCTCACGATCGGGCTCTTCCTCTCGCGGCGCATCGTCCGCGCCATCGAGCAGATGCGGCGCGTGGCCGAGCGGACGGCCGGCGGGGATCTGACCTGTCGCGTCCCCTACACCGGAAACGACGAACTCGGTCAGCTCGCGCTCTCGACGAATCAGATGGTCGAGTCGCTCCGCGGCGTCCTCTCCCATATCGGCGACCGGGCCGTGACGCTCGCGACGGCGTCCGAGGAACTCTCCTCCGTCTCCACGCAGATGATCGGGAGCGCCGAAGAGACGTCGCGGCAGGCGAACATGGTCTCGTCGGGCTCCGAGCAGATCAGCCGGAGCGTCGAGAGCGTCTCCGTCTCCGTGGAGGAGATGATCGCGAGCATCCAGGAGATCTCGAAGAACACGAGCGAGGCGGCGCGCGTGGCCACGGTGGCCGCGGGCGAGGCCGACATCACGAACGCGGCCGTGAACAAGCTCGGCGCGAGCAGCGGCGAGATCGGCAAGGTCGTCCAGGTCATCAACACCATCGCGCAGCAGACGAACCTGCTCGCGTTGAACGCCACGATCGAAGCGGCGCGCGCCGGCGAGGCGGGCAAGGGCTTCGCGGTCGTCGCCAACGAGGTGAAGGAGCTGGCGAACGAGACGGCCGCCGCGACGAAGGACATCAGCCGGAAGATCGAGGCGATCCAGTCCGACACGCTCGACGCCATCCAGGCGATCGGCAAGATCAGCGAGACGATCCAGCAGATCAAGGACATCTCGAACTCGATCGCCACCGCGCTCGAGCAGCAGCTCGCCACGTCGGGCGAGATCGGCCGAAACCTTACCGAGGCGGCCCGGGGGAGCGGCGAGATCAGCGCCGGCATCGTGAAGGTGGCGGAGATCGCGCGCGACACGGCCGGAAGCAGCGAGAACACGCAGCGCGCGGCCGAGGAATTGGCTCGCCTGGCGTCGGAGCTGCGCGGACTCACGCAGCGCTTCCGCATCTCGAGCGACGACGCGGCGGACGGGCCGGACGCCCTCGCCTCCGCCGAGCGGGCGTATCAGGCCGCGCCGGCCACGGTGGTCGCCATGGAGGCGGCCCGCGCGGCGCAGGCGGCTCGCGCGGCGCGCGGCGACGGGCGGCGCGCCGACGACAACATCCCCTTCGCCAATGCGGGCTGAACGATGAGGACCCTGGTCACGAACGAACGCCGCGGACCGCGCGGACCGAAACACGGAGGAGAACGCCAATGAAAGCCCTCGTGGTCGACGACTCGCGCTCGATGCGAGCGATTCTCACGAAGCAGTTGCGGGAACTCGGATTCACGGTCGTGGAGGCGCCCGGCGGCGCCGAGGCGCTCCGGTCGCTCGATCAGGAGGGTCCGTTCGACCTCGTGCTCCTCGACTGGAACATGCCGGAGATGGACGGACACGAGGTGCTGACGCTCATCCGCTCCCAGGAGGCGTATCGCGAGGTCCGCGTCATGATGGTGACGACCGAGAGCGAGATGTCGCAGGTGTCGGTGACGCTCGAAGCCGGCGCCAACGAGTACCTCATGAAACCTTTCGACCGTGACGCCCTGGTGGAGAAGCTCGTCCTCCTGGGGCTCGACCCGAGCGGCCACACGCTCTAATGGGAGACCCGATGCGCCGGATTCGCGTGATGGTGGTCGACGACGTCTCCATCGTTCGACGACTCGTGACCAACGCCCTGGGCGCCGACCCCGACATCGAAGTCGTGGGCGCGGCGGCGAACGGGCGGGAAGCGCTCGAGAAACTCCCGGTCGTGAAGCCCGACTTGGTGATCCTCGACTACGAAATGCCGGAGATGGACGGCATGGAGACGTTGAAGGAAATCCGCAAACGCCCCGGCGGGCCGAAGGTGATCTTCTTCTCGTCCTATACGCGCCAGGGCGCGAAGGTCTCGCTCGACGCGCTCTGGCAGGGCGCGGACGACTACGCGACGAAGGTGACGGCGGACAATCTCGCCGCCGCGACCCTCTGCGTGCAGTCGGAACTCCTTCCGAAGATCAAGGCGCTCTGCGAGAGCATGACGGGGACGAAAAGCGCGGCGGCGGCGGCCCCCGTCGCGATTCCCGCCGCGCCCACGCCGGCCGCGAAGGCCGAGAACTCGGGCGTCAACCGCGCGGAGATTCTCGCCATCGGGGCTTCGACCGGCGGACCGCGCGCGCTCTCGGCCGTGATCGAGGCGCTTCCGGCCGAGTTCCCGATTCCGATCGTGGTGGTGCAGCACATGCCGCCGCTCTTCACGCGCTCGCTGGCCGAGCGGATCGCGTCGCGGTCGGCCCTTCGCTGCGCCGAGGGCGTGGACGGCGCCCTGGTCGAGCCCGGCACCGTCTGGATCGCCCCCGGAAACTGGCACATGACGCTCCAACGCGACGGCGCGGATACGCGGCTTCAGCTCACCGCCGATCCGCCGGAGAATTCCTGCCGTCCGTCGGTCGATCCGCTCTTCCGCTCCGTGGCGCAGCTCTACGGCGCAGGCGCGCTCGGCGTGATTCTCACGGGTATGGGACAGGACGGCCTTCTCGGCGCGCGCACGCTGCACGAGCGCCAGGGGCGAATCATCGTGCAGGACGAGGCGACGAGCGTCGTCTGGGGTATGCCGGGCGCCGTCGCCCGGGCGGGACTGGCCAACCGGATCGTGCCGCTCCATGAGATCGCGGGCGAGATCCTCAAGCACGTGAGCGCTGTCGGACGGCGCCGCGCCACCGTCGCCTAACTCGAGGACCGACTCCCGACCCCTCATGGAATCGATCGGCGTTCCCTCCCCACCGTCGAGCCTGAATCCCGGCGGCTACGCCTATCTCCAGCGCCTTTTGCTGGAGCGGACGGGCATCGTGCTGGAGCCCGCCAAGGAGTACCTGGTGGAGGCGCGGCTCCACGCCCTCATGCAGTCCGAGGGTTTCGCGACCGTTTCGGCGCTGCTCGAGGCGCTCCAGATGGACGAGCGGCGGGGACCGCTGCACCGTCGCGCGATCGAGGCGATGCTGAACGGCGAGACGTCGTTCTTCCGGGACCACTATCCCTTCGAGGCGCTGAGGACGGTGCTCATCCCCGAGCTGATGGCGGCGCGGGCCGGATCGAGGTCGCTGAACTTCTGGTGCGGCGCGGCGGCGAGCGGCCAGGAGGCCTACAGCGTCGCCATGCTTCTCTTGGAGAACTTCCCGTCGCTCCGCGACTGGAGCGTGCGCATCACGGCCACCGACGTCTCGGAGGCGAGTCTGGAGAAGGCGCGCCAGGGGGTCTACCGCCAGATCGAGGTGAATCGGGGGCTTCCGGCCCCCTATCTCGTGAAGTACTTCGATCGCTCGGGCGAAGAGTGGCGTTTGAAGCAGCGCGTCCGCTCGATGGTCGAATTCAGCCACATGAACCTGATCGAGCCTTGGCCGCCGTTCCCGCGGCCCGACTTCATTCTGCTGCGAAACGTGTTGCTTTACTTAAGTTCCGACGCTCGGAAGACGATTATGCAGAGTGTGGCGAGGACACTCCGGTCCGACGGATATTTCTTCCTGGGGGGCGGAGAAACGATGATGGCGCTCGATCGCACCTTCGAATCGGTTCGGATCGGGAAAGCCATCTGCTATCGAATCCGCGGCGATCGCCGAAGCGGCGCGCCGGAAACGGAGAGCACGGCTCGATGAGCACGACGACGATCGATCTGCAGGAGTGGCTCGATACGCTGACCGAGGTCGCGAAGCACTACGGCTCGACGCATCTCCGGTTCGACCGAAACACCGCCCCGCCCGAACCCGCCGCGCCCGGCGCGCCGCGCCCCGCCGTCTACGTCTCCATCCTCGGCGCGCGGAGCAGCATGCACCTCGGCATCGCGACGACACCGGACGGCGCTCGCGCGCTGGCCCGGGCGTTCCTGGGTCTTCGCGGCCCCGAGGAACTCGCCGATCGGGACGTCGTCGACGGGCTGAGCGAGATCTTGAACATCCTCGCCGGCAAGGTGAAGTCGAAGATGTCGACGCGCGACGCGTCGCTGAAATTGGGCCTGCCGATGTTCGTGTCGGGCTCCGTGGGTCACGGAGAGGGCATCGAGAAGGCGACGGCCGACGTCATGATGGGGCCGGTGCCTTGCCAGCTCCAAGTCTTCCGCCAGAGCCGAACGGCGTAGGGAGCTCGACATGAGCGCGATCGCACGCCTTCGACACCCGCGCCTCTCGGCCACCTGGATCGCGGGCATTCTCGCCCTCGCCCTCGCCGCGATGATCGTCGGCGCGGCGGCGCCCGCCCGCGCGGCGAGCGCCCGCGGCACGACCACCCTTACAGGCGTCGTTCCGGGCGAGACGTTCGGCTGCTCCGTCGCCTCGGCCGGCGACGTGAACGGCGACACGTTCGCCGACGTCATCGTCGGCGCCTATCAGAGCGGCACCGCGGCGAATCCCTCCGGGCGCGCGTACATCTACTATGGCGGGCCGCGGGCGGATGAGCGCGCGGACGTCGTTCTTTCCGGCGAGGCGGCCGGCGACGCTTTCGGCGTCAGCGTGGCGACGGCCGGCGACGTCAACCACGACGGCTTCGCCGACGTCCTCGTCGGCGCGTACGAGAACGACGCGCGCGGCGCGAACGCCGGGCGGGCGTACCTCTACTTCGGCGGCCCGACGATGGACGACAAACCAGACGCCGTCTTCACCGGCGAAGCCGCCGGCGACGTCTTCGGCTACTCGGTGGCCGGCGCGGGCGACGTGAACAAGGACGGATTCGCCGATGTGATCATCGGCGCCTACGAGAACAGCGCGCGCGGCGCGGGCGCCGGCCGGGCCTACGTCTTTTACGGCGGCCCTCGCCCCGATCCCATTCCCGACGCGATCCTGAACGGCGAAGCCGCGGGCGATCGCTTCGGGATCTCGGTCGCCGGCGCGGGCGACGTGAACGACGACGGCTTCGCCGACGTGGTGGTCGGCGCCTATCAGAACGACGCGGGCGGCGTCGACGCGGGACGCGCCTATGTCTACCTGGGAGCGACGCGGGTCGCCGACAAGGCGTCCATCGTGCTGACCGGCGCGGACGCCGGCGACTCCTTCGGGTTCGCGGTCTCGGGCGCGGGCGACGTGAACAAGGACGGCATGGCCGACATCGTCGTGGGCGCGTACCACAACGGCGCGGGCGGCAAGGACGCGGGACGCGCGTACGTCTACTTCGGCGGCAAGACCGTTTCGCCGTCGGCCGACGTGGTTTTCACCGGCGAAGCGGCCGGCGACGCCTTCGGCTACGCGGTCGGCGCGGCCGGCGACGCCAACGGCGACGGCTACGCGGACGTCATCGTCGGCGCCTACGGAAACGACGCGGGCGGATCCGCCGCGGGCCGAGGCTACGTCTACTTCGGCGCCCCGACGCCCGATCCCGCCGCCGACTGGCTCCTCACGGGTTTCCAGACGCTCGACAATCTCGGGTTCGC
>DASTSZ010000083.1:0-6703 GCA_035760425.1 Candidatus Eiseniibacteriota bacterium
CCCCTCGCCCGTTGCTACGTAAACCTCAGTGCCGAATCAGCCGACGTACTCGGTAATCGCCTTCCCCTGCATGAACAGCCCAAGATAATCCCGCCCGCCCGCCTTCGAATCCGTCCCGCTCATATTGAACCCACCAAACGGATGAATGCCCACGAGCGCCCCCGTGCACTTGCGGTTGAGATAGAGATTCCCGACATGCAGCCGGCGCTTCGCCTCCGCGACCTTCACGCGATCCCGCGAGTAGTACGCGCCCGTGAGCCCGTAGATCGTGCCGTTCGCGATCTCGATCGACTGCTCGAACGACGTCGCCTTCAAGACCGCGAGCACCGGCCCGAAGATCTCCTCCTGGCTGATGCGCGCCGGCGGGAGGATGTCGGCGATGACGGTCGGCTGGAGGAAGTAGCCGGGGCCGCTGTGCTTGCCGCCGCCCGCGATGAGCCGCCCTTCCTTCTTCCCGATCTCCATGTACTCGAGGATCGTCTTCTCGGCGCCGGCATTCACGACGGGCCCGAGATAGTTCTCCTTCTTCTCGGTCGGCCCGACGGTCATCGTCTTCACCTTCGCCGCCAGCCGATCGAGGAACTCGTCATAGAGCTTCGCGTGCACGATGGCGCGGGAGCAGGCCGAGCACTTCTGGCCCTGGAACCCGAACGCCGCCGCGTAGACGCCGGCGACGGCCGAATCGAGATCGGCTTCCTCGTCGACGATCGTGAAGTCCTTGCCGCCCATTTCGAGAATCGCGCGCTTGAGCCAGATCTGGCCCTTCTGCACCTTCGCGGCCTTCTCGTTGATGCCGATGCCGACCGGCATCGAGCCGGTGAAAGCGACGAAGCGGACGCCCGGATGCTCGACCAGCCCGTCCCCGATGACGCCGCCCGGGCCCGGCAGGAAGTTCACCACGCCCGGCGGCACGCCCGCCTCTTCCATGATCTCGAAGAGCTTCCACGCGATGAGCGGCGCGTCGCTCGAGGGCTTCAGGATGCAGGTGTTCCCCGTGACGATCGTCGCGAGCGTCATGCCGAGCGTGATCGCGCAGGGGAAATTCCAGGGTGGAATCACGACGCCGACGCCGAGCGGAATGTAGACGAGCGCGTTGTTCTCGCCCGGATACGGCGTGATCGGCTGGCGTTCGGCGTAGCGGATCATCTCCCGCGCATAGAACTCCGCGAAGTCGATCGCCTCGGCCGTGTCGCCGTCGGCCTCGGGCCAGCTCTTCCCGACCTCGAGCACCATCGTGGCGCTCATCTCGTGGCGGCGCTTGCGGAGGATCCCCGCGACGCGAAGCAGGACGTTCGCCCGCTCCTCCGGCGCGATCGCGGCCCAGGCCGGGAACGCCTTCGTGGCGGCGTCGACGGCCATCGGAACGTGCTCGGCGGCGCCCTTCGCGAAGGTGCCGAGGCTCTCCGACGGGTTCGCCGGGTTGAAGCTCTGGAAGGTCGAGGAGGTCTGAATGCGCTTCCCGCCGATGACGATCGGGTGGGACGCCGCCGCCTGCGAGCGGACGAGCGCGAGCGCATCGCGCATCCCGGCGTCGTGCTCGGGGCGCGAGTAATCGAGATAGGTGGTGCTCCGATACTCCGGAAGCATGACTTCTCCTTTGGGTTCGGGGCTGAGCGCGTTACGATTGCGAGCGAACATGATATCCGCTCTCCTGATCGCTGTCATCCCGGCCCTCGTACTCCCTTGGGCGCTCCTTCCGCTTCGCTGGCCGCCGCTCTTCGCGCTCCTTCCCATGGCACCGCTCGCGTGGGTCTACGTCCGCGCCGTACGCGAGGGGCGCGCGCGGGAGGCCGCCCTTCTCGCCATGGCGTGGGCCGCCGCGCTCACGGTCTCGACGATCGCCGCCGCCGCGCGAAGTCCGCAGGCCGCGCTCCAGACGATCTGGCACGCCTCGGCGTTCCGCGACGAGATGGTTCGGTGGATCGCGACCGGGCGCGGGCCGGAGGGTTCGATCGCGCTCTTCCTGCCGCGCGTGCTCCTCGAGTACGCCGCGGTCTGGATCCTCTCGGCGGCGAGCCTCGGCGTCGCCGCGCTCGCGCTCGGCGCGCTCTTGCTCGGCTACATGAACGGCTACGTCGGGTGGGTGGTGGCGAACGCCGACCCCGCCGTCTCCGGCTTGACGACCGCGCTCGTGGCGTGGCCGCCCTGGTCGGTGGCGCGGGTCCTCTCCTTCATCCTGGCGGGAACGGCCGGCGCGCTCTGGGGCGCGGCGCGATTCTACGGACGTCGCGACGCGGTCGCGAACGGGATGATCCTACGGCTCGCGCTCTTCTCCGCGCTCCTGCTCGTCGTGGACATCGGTCTCAAGTGGTGGTTGGCGCCGATCTGGAGGGAGTGGCTGCAGGCGCTTCTCGGTGCGAGCGCGGGACTCGAGGCGGGCGGGAGCGTCTAGCTCCGCCCGCCTCGCCCGCGTACGTTACGGAAGGATCGTGAGGCTGGTCGCGTCGGGGCGCATCGTCGATTCGACGCGGATGTAGTAGCGGCCCGCGCGCAGCGTGTTGCCACGATCGTCCCGGCCGTTGAAGTGGAATTCGCGGACGCCCGCCGGCGCGTTCGCTTCGTTCGCCAGCACGCGCACCATGCGGCCGTGCACGTCGAACACCATCACGCGGAGCCGGCCCGGCGTCTCGGTTTCCACCGCGATCACCGCTTCCGGATTGAGCGGATTCGGGCCCGCGCGCTTGATCGCGCGCTTCTTCTCGGGCACGACCTGCGCGGTGAACTGCGCGCGGCCTTCCGCGCCGCCGTAGAGGCGGAACGTGACGGTGAGGAGCCCGTCCGTCGGTTCGGTCAACTTCGAGAACATCCCCTGCAGCGCGTCCTTCATGAACGTCAGGCGATACTCCAGCCGCCCGTTCTCATTGACGTCCGTTCCCTTCAGCACCGCGTCCACGCTCGGGCAGACCGAAAGTCCGTCGCCCGCGCCTTCCCACGCCTTCAGCTTGAACGAGGACGGATCGACGTCCTCGAGCGAGAACGAACCGGGCCGCGGCTCCACGTAGACTCGCTCCCAGTCCGAACCGGTCTCCATGCGAATCTGATGCGGCTGACACCACGCGACGGCCTCGGCCGGACCGACCGGCGCGCTCGAGACGACGGTGAGCGAGCGGTCGGCGAAGCGAAGCGCGTCGGTGGCGTCGGTCGCGCGCAAGGTCACATGGAACGTGCCCGGCGCATTCGCGACCACGTGAAGCGAGCCGCCCTCCAGCGAGAGCGTGAGCGAGCCGCCCGCGTCCGACGAGGCCACGGTCAGCACCGGCGCCGCGTCGCCGCACGCCTGGTCGGGATCCGAGGCGGCCAGATCGACCGAAAGATCGGAGCCGACGAGGACGTCGAAGGACGCGCCTGCGGCGGGCGCGCTCCAGACCGGCGTCCGCGGCGTATCGGTGACGTGGAGCGTGAAGCTCTCCTGATCGGCGTAGTTGCCGTCGTTCAGCGTGACCGACGCCGTGTGGTCGCCCGCCGCGCAGTAGCCGGGCGCGACGTCGAGCCGCGCGGAGGCCGTGCCGGAGCCGCCGGCGAGCGGCGTCAGCGTCGCGAAACTGGGAAGCGCGCTCGACCAGGTGAGCGTCCCGCCGTCGGGATCGCTGCCCGAGAGGGTCACGGACGCGCTCGCGCCCTCCGCCACGGTCGGCGCCGTGAAGGCCGCGAGGACCGGCGGATGCTGCACGGCGGCGCCCGAGACGGTCACCGAGAAGGACTGCGACGTGACGTCGATGGCGTCGGAAACATTCATGGTCATCGTGGTCGTGCCCGGAGGCGTCGACATCGACGGCGCGAGGATCATCCCCGCCGTGCCGTCGCCGAAGTCGGTGAATTGGCCGTACGACGGAAGATTGTCGACGGTGAAGACGAGCGGATCGCCGTCGTCGTCCGACGCCCAGAACGAGAGAATGGCCATCGTGCCGGGGTCGAGCGTGCGGTCGGCGATGAAGCCGAGGTTCGGCGCGGCGTTCGCGTTGGCGACCGAGATCGCCACGCTCTTCTGATTCGTGCCGCCGAATCCGTCGTCGGCGCGGAAGGCGACGCTATAGCTGCCGGACTGATCGGACGCCGGCGTCCAGTCGAACGACCCCGTGTTATTGACGTGGTCGACGAACGACGCGCCGGCCGGAAGACTGAACGCGCGGAGCTGGCAGATCTGACCGTCGGCGTCGGTGGCGCTCACGCCGAAAGCCAACGGCTGCTGCTCCACGGCGAACTGAGCGCCGGGCACCGTAATGACCGGCGGCACCGCCCACGCGGCGACCGGCCACACGGCCACGATCAGCAGCGAAACGAGGCAGGAGATTCCGACGTAGGGATTCGTAGACTGGCGAGACATGGTGTACCCCCTCGGAACGGACTCTGGGATCCCTTCCGTGGGAGTCAGCCACAATGGTCATGGCTCGATCTGTGCAAAGAGGGGGCCAGCGGAGCGATTTCCGCCCGAACCGCCCCCGGGGCGCGGGGTTACACCGAACGACGGCGGGAGGGCCTTTTCCGGGCCGCATTGCAGGTCGCCTGGAAAAGGCGCATACTTAGTGCACTTTTTCAGGCGGCCCGGGCCGCCGGCGACCACCCACGAGGAGCCCACGGATGTCGAAGGAGCCGAAGAATTCGTCCAAGCAGGCGAAGGCGCCGCGCCGCGGCGACTCGATCGCCGACTGGATCAAGACCGCCGCCATTTCCCTCGCGATCGTCGTCACCTTCCGCGGCGTCGTCGCGCAGGCCTATCAGATTCCCAGCGGCTCCATGGAGAAGACGCTCCTCGTCGGCGACTTCCTCTACATCAACAAGATGCTCTACGGCTCCGAGATCGACATCGGCTTCGGCGGGCACCGCTTCTTCTACCACCGCTTCCCCGCCTTCCGCCAGCCGAAGCCGGGCGACATCATCGTCTTCCGCTATCCGCCGAATCCGAGTCAGGATTTCATCAAGCGCTGCGTCGCCGTGGCGGGCCAGACGATCGAGATCAAGGACAAGGTGCTCTACGTCGACGGCGTGCCGCGGGACGAACCCTTCACCCATCACGACGACCCGCGCGTGCTCCCACGTGAACTTTCGGCGCGCGACAACTTCGGGCCGTACGTCGTGCCCGCCGGCAACGTCTTCATGATGGGCGACAATCGCGACAACAGCCTCGACAGCCGGTTCTGGGGACCCCTTCCGCTCTCGAACATCAAAGGGAAGGCGATGTTCCTCTACTGGTCGTGGGACGGCGAGAAATTCCGCCCGCGCATGGAGCGCATGTTCCACGGAATCGCGTAGCGCCGAGGTCGACCGACTTCGAGTGAGTTGATCGCGCCGCGGGCGCGAAGCGCTGCAACGGCGAGATCGCGCGGCGCGCTCCGACATGGGGCGCACCGCCCTCGCTCCGGATACGAGCCCGAGGGTGAACCACATGCCCCCGTCGAAGCCGGCGCCTCCCGTTCCCGACCCTCCCGCGAATCCACGTTCCCGAAACGTCCTCGCCCTCGGCGTCGTCGCGCTCACCGCGGCCGCGGTCTGGGCGGGCCTTCACCCCGGCCCGCGGAACTGGGGTCTTCATGCCCCTGGATTCCTCCCTCCTTCCACCCGCAACTTGCTCCTCGCGGCGATGGTGCTTTCGGCGGCGGTCGCGCTCGCCGGGTTGCTTCGCCCGGCGGGGCGCGCTGCTCGCAACCCGTCGAAGTCGAAGCGCGCGGCGTGGCCGGCGCAGTGGCCCTGGATCCTGGTCGTCGCGTGGCTTGGATTCGGGTCGCTCGTCCCGGTGAAGGAGGCGCTGCTCGGCGACTCGGCCATCTGGATCCAGGCCGTCCAGACCGACACGCTGAAACTCTCGAGCGAGCCGTTGGCGGGGCGCGTGCTCGGAACGGTGGCCGACGGACTTCGCGCGAAGGGCGCCGCGATCGATCCGTCGTCGCTCGGCGTGGTCTCGCGCGTCCTGGCGGTTCCCGCGGCGGCGCTCTCGGCGGGCGTCGCCATGGAGATCGCGGGGAGCGCCGGCGGCGCGTGGGGCGTGCCGCTCGCGCTGCTGCTCACGTTGGGGACGAGCCAGCTCTACTTCGGCTACGTCGAGAGCTATCCGATCGCGTTCGTGCTGATGCTCCTGGTCCTCTGGCTCGGGCTCCGAGCCCTGCGCGGGGCGTCGCCCGTGGCGCTCGCGGGCGCCGCGATCGGCGTGGCCGGCGCGGGGCACTTCGTGGCGCTGCTCCTCTTCCCCGGGTACGTCTATCTGGTGCTTCGCCGAGCGGTGCCGATCGGGCGCCGGATTCTCGAGCTACTCCTTCCGCCCGCCGTGCTCGTCGTGGTCTGCCTTCTCCTCCGCTACGACCTCCGCGAATTCGCGCATCCCTTCCGCGTCGCCACCCAGTCGGTCGATGCCGTGCGCACGCTCGGGATCTTCCAGCGGCCGTACGGCGCGTTCTCCGCGGCGCACGCGAACGACGTGATCAACGCCGCGCTGCTGGCCGCGCCGGTCGCGCTCCTGCTTCTCGCGGCCGGCGCCCTTGCGCTCTCGCGCCGTTGGAAGGAGTGGGACCCGCGGCTTCTCTTCCTCGCGGCCGCCGCGGCGGGCGGCGGCATGGCGGCGTGCGCGCTCATGACGCCGGTCGCACCGGTGCAGGACTGGGATCTCTTCGCGCTTCTGATCGCGCCGGCGGGGATTCTCGGCGTCGCCGTGGCCTCGATCGCCGCGCCGGCATGGACACGCGGCACGACGGGGCTCGGGTTGGCCGCGCTC
>DASTSZ010000084.1:0-5495 GCA_035760425.1 Candidatus Eiseniibacteriota bacterium
CGCGATCCATCCTTCGTCACGCCGTCCCCGGTCGCCCCAGATCATCCCCCCCCCCTCGGACATGCCCATACGCCGCGCCATGCCGGCGGCGACAGGCCGAGCGGAGGACCATCCCCGATGGGCCCCAACGCCACGTTCTCCCCGATCCGCGTGCCCATGCTTGGAACGTCCGTCACCCGACGAATCGCGACCGCGCTCGTGGCGGCCGCGATCCACTTTACCACCACCGGCTACACCCCGCCCGCGCCCGCCGTGGACGGGCGGCTCCCGCACCGCACCCTTCGGCAGGACGGAAAATTCGTCCACTCCGTCGGGCGGCTTCAATTGATGATCGGAAACCTGGGCGAGACCGGAAATCCCGACTACGGCGAAATCAGCGAAGTCCCGGCGGCCGAATGGCCGGCCGGCTCCGGCTACGAGTACCTCTATTCAGCGGGCCTCTGGGTGGGAGCCCTCGATCCGAGCGGAATCCCCCACGTCTCGACCGCGACCGGCCGCGAGCGGGAATTCTCGCCCGAGATCACGCCCGCGAACGCCTGCGCGCCCCTGCCGCTCGAACAGGTGGCCGACGTGAGGGAGTCGTACGAGGGCATCCCGAACGGGAATCGAGTCATCTCCGCGAGCGTCGATCCCGACGACGACGGCGACGGCTTCGTCGACGAGGACTTTCAGAACGGCATCGACGACGACCTCGACGGGCTCTGCGACGAGGACTTCGGCGCCGTCGGCCAACAGATGTTCTCCTGTGAGTACTTCGACAACATCGCCCAAACCCGCCAGCAGCAGCCCGAGCACGTGCCCCTTGGGCTCCGAGTTCGGCAAACCTCCTATGCCTGGGCGTCGCCCGGCCAGAACGACTTCGTCGGGATGGACTACCGGATCACGAACGTCTCGGGACGGACGCTCCGCAACGTGATGGTGGCCATCTTCGCCGACATGGACTGCGGCCGGCACGAGTACGACAAATTCTGGGAGGACGACCAGGTCGGGATGGTGAATCGGGTCGTGGAGTACGACGGCCCCGCGGGCGCCCGGGTTCGGCGGGAGCTCCAGATGGCCTACACCTACGACAATCCCGACGACCCCGCGAAGGTCGAGGAGCGGAAGAACGGCGACGCGCCGGGCTACATCGGCTGCATGTTCCTCAACCACACGACCGATCCGAGCGGGCGCACGGCGCCGCGGCGAGTCGGGATCTCCGCCTTCAAGTTCTTCTCGGGCGACGCCTCCTTCGCGGCCGGCGGCGATCCTCGAACCGACGAGCAGCGCTATCAACTGATGACCGATCCGACGCTCGATCCCGGATCGCCGTTCGAGTCGGGCGGAATCGGGCGGGAGCCCCATTCGAGCCGCGCGCTCGACTACCGCGTCATCATGACGACCGGACCCTTCGCGACGCTTCTGGCGGAGTCGACGCTCACGATCTCGATCGCCTGGGTCATGGGACTCGGACTCGGGGAGGGAAACACGATCGGCGCGGGCGGCACCCTCATCGAGAACGCCATCGCGACGCTCCAAGTATTCGACGGCGTCTACACCGACTTCGACGGGAGCCTCTACACGGGCCAGTGCGGGAAGGAGACCTGTCTCCGCTCGCCGACGTCGACGTCGTTCGTTTATCAGATTCCCGAGTCGTCGGTCTGCCGCGTCCGATTCCACTCGACGATTCCGAGCGGTCCCGAATTCCCGCAGTACGAGGGGCTCGTGCCCTGGTCGACGACGCTCTCCTGCGAGGAGCAGCAGGGGGGGCGGTTCCTCTGCGTCGATCCACCGGGGACGCCGGGCGACCCGCCGAGCACGCACTGCGCGAGCGCCGACACGATCTCGCTCGCCGTCGGGAACGCTTGCGTCTACGTCGACCTCGACTGCGACGCCGAGACGGGGCAGGACGGAAGGGAGCGGCTCGTCCATTGGATCGCCTCCGCGCCCCTTCCGGCGCCGGTCTACGGCGGAAAGGACGGAAACGCCGAACCGGGCGACTTCCTCGCCAACTACAAGACCGGGCGCGATTCCGCGAACGTGTCGGCCTGGTTCTTCCCGGGCGATCGGAAGGTCACCCTCAAGTGGAACAACTTCGCGGAACTGGTGCGCGACGGGCAGCGCGGCAACTTGAAGGAGTTTTCGGGCTATCGGATCTACAAGGCGGCCGGGTGGAAGCGGCCGCTCGGCAGCAACAGCCCGGCGCGCGATCTCTGGGCGCTTCTGGGGGAGTGGCGCGTCGACGCCTCGAGCTCGCCGGCCCGGCCGCTCTCGGAGCTGATCGATCCGAGCGCGCCGGTCGTCCTCACGAAGCGCGTTCGGGTGTCGTGGAGTCCCGAGACACGGAGCGTCATGCGAGACTCGACGTACGAGGAGACCGACACCCTCTTCGCGGTCGGACGCTACAGTTTCGTCGATCCGAACGTGCTGAACGGCTTCCCGTATTTCTACTCCATCGTGCCGATCTCCGTCGTGCCGGGCGCCACCCCCGACCTCGACGTCGTTCTGATGGCGAACCCGAGCGCGCAAAACGCCCAGGTGGTCTTCCCGCGAGGCGACGCGACCGATGACCAGGCTCACGTCTATGTCGTCCCGAACCCCTACAAGGGACGCGCCGAGTGGGACCTCGTGCCCCGGGCGGAGGACCCGTCGGGAACGAAGGTCACCTTCATGAATCTTCCGCGCACGAAGGGGACCATCCGCATCTTCTCGCTGGCGGGCGACCTGGTTCGGTCGATCCCGTTCCGAGGCGATCCGCCGAGCGACTTGCAGTACGGAAAGGATCCGGTCTCGGGCGGCGCGGGCTCGGTGTCGTGGAATCTCATCTCGCGAAACGGCCAGCGCATCGTGAGCGGCATCTATCTCTACTCGGTCGAGACGGAACTCGGCCGCGATCTCGGGAGGTTCGTCGTCATTCGCTGAGGCGTGACTTCCCGGTTGGCGCGGAGGCGCGGTTCGCCTAGTCTCGCGCGGGATGGCCCCGCGCCTCCAAGCCTTCCTCGCGATCGTCTTCTGGGGCATTTCGTTCGTCGCCACGCGCCTCGCGCTCCGCGAGGTCTCGCCCGTCACCCTCATCTTCATGCGCTTCACTTTCGGCGCGCTCTTCCTGCACGTGGTCTTGGCCGCGCGTCGCATGCCTCTGTTCGCGCCGCGCGCCAACTGGCCGATGTTGTTCGCCATGGGCTTCGTCGGCATCTTCGTGCAGCAGTTGGTCCAGGCCTACGCGCTGACCCTGACGACCGCCGTCCGAACCGGGTGGCTCATCGGCATCACGCCGATCTGGTCGGCGCTCCTGGCCGCCATCCTCCTTCGCGAACGCCTCGGCGTCGGAAAGATCGCCGGGCTCGTGATCGGGTTCGTCGGCGCGGCGCTCGTCGTCACGCGCGGGCGGCTCGAGGCGGGCCTCTTCGCGCTACCGTCGACGCAGGGAGACCTGCTCGTGCTCGCGACGACCATCAACTGGGCGATCTACACGGTCATGGGGCGCGGCACGCTGGGCGCGCTGGGGAGTCTCCGCGCGACGGCCGGCGCGATGCTGGCGGGGTACCTGCTGCTGGCGCCGTGGTTTCTCGGCGCGGGGGGATGGAGGGAACTGGGCACGGTCTCCGCCGACGTCTGGGGCGCCATGCTCTTTCTCGGCGTCGGCTGCTCCGGCATCGCCTACTGGTTCTGGTACGGGGCCCTAGAGCGGATCGAAACGTCCCGCGTCGCCTCGTTCCTCTATCTGGAGCCGCTCGTGACCCTGGCGGCCGCCGTCGCGATCCTGGGGGAGCCGGTCGGGTGGAGCACCTTGGTCGGCGGCGTGGTCCTCCTGAGCGGCGTCGCCCTGGTCCAGCGGGCCGGGAAGGGCGCTTGATGGACGGGGGGCCGAGGAGTACGCTCAAGGGCGATCTGGGTGTCGCAGCCTCGAAGGCAACGCACCGCGCAATCGCTCCCCTCCACGAGGTCCAACTTGGCTCGTTCGACGAAGAAGACGGCGAAGAAGACAGCCCGTAAGTCGCCTGCTCGCAAGGCAAAGAAGCCGATCGCCGCGAAGGCCTCCCGCGGCCGCAAGGCCACCCCCGTCAAGGCGGTTCGGAAGCCGGCGGCGCGCGCCAAGTCGGCGGCCAAACCAGCGACCCCGCGCACCGGCGGCGGCACGTCCGCCGTCATCCGCATCGTCGTCGCCGACAAGCTCCCGCTGGACCGCCGTTCGCTGGTCTCCCTCCTGGCGACGCAGCCCGACTTCGAGGTCGTCGGCGAGGCCGAGACGGCGACTCAGGCCGGAGAACTCTGCGCCAAGTTGAAGCCCGGGATTCTCCTCATCGCGCTTCGCATCGGCGCCAACTCGGGGCGCACACCGATCGTCGATATCCGCGCGGCCGCGCCCCTGACGCCGATCCTCGCGATGGCCGAACGGGGCGAAGGGGAGTGCATCGTGCTCAATCCGCCGAAGCCGGGCCGCGACATCGCGCTCGGCGGCGGCGCGCCCGTCCAGCCGATCTGCTCCCAGGGCACCGACTGTCTCCAGATCGCCGTGGCGGAAGGCGCGTCGGGGACGATCCGCCGGAGCGCCGAGCCCGAAGTCTTCTTCCACGCCATCCGCACGGTTTCGTCGGGGAACGCCTGGTACGAGGCGGGCACCGCGAGCGCGATCATGCGCCACGCGCTCTCGCCGCATCAGGAGGCGCAGTCGCACGCGCTCTCCTCGCGCGAACTCGACGTCGCCGAGCTGATCTCCATCGGCCGTTCGAACAAGGAGATCGCGCAGGCGCTCGGCATCAGCGAACCGACGGTGAAGAAGCACGTCGGCCACATCCTCGACAAGCTCGGGCTCCAGGACCGGCTGCAAGTCGGCCTCTTCGTGGCCCGCAATCCGCTCGTGCTGCAGCCGAACGGCGCCCGGCGCCGCTAGACTCCTCGAAAACTCGCGGGCCGCCCGACCACTGGACGGGCGGCCCGTTTCGTTTCCGGATTACGCCTAAGCTACGCCCAAAGCATACCTTCCGCCATCCGCGCATCTCGGGCACTATCCGACGTGGAGCCTAGATCGGCCTCGGCCCGCGTGGGTCGGGGGTCCGTGCGAGCGATCACCCTCGGGAGCACCGCATGGCGTCCGAACCCCGGAAGGGAATTTCGCGCCGTTCCTTTCTCGACACCCTCCTCGGCATCGGCGCGGTCGGCTGGCTCGGCAGCGTGCTCTATCCGGTGGTCGAGTACTTGAAGACGCCGGCCCTGTCCGAAGCCGAAGTCACGAGCGTGCTCGCCGCGAACATCAAGAACCTGAAGCCGAACGCGGGCGTCATCTTCAAGTTCGGCAGCGATCCCGCCATCCTCATCCTCGGCTCCGACGGACGACTCCGCGCCTTCTCCGGCGTCTGCACCCACCTCGAATGCACCGTTCAATATCGCGGGGACCTCCAGAAGATCTGGTGCGCCTGCCACAACGGTCTCTACGACATGAACGGCCGCAACATCGCCGGGCCGCCGCCGCGGCCGCTCGTGGAGTACAAGGTCACGCAAAAGGGCGACGACGT
>DASTSZ010000085.1:0-9740 GCA_035760425.1 Candidatus Eiseniibacteriota bacterium
TCGACGTAGCGCTCGATCTTCTCCACCTGCGCCTTCGACGTCTGCGCGCCGAGCCGCGTCTTCGGATCCATCGTGTCGCCCTGCGTCAGTTTCGCGGCGCGCTCGGCGATCTTCTCGATCAAGGGCTCGCGGAGCCCCTTCTGCACGAGGAGCCGGGAGCCGGCCGTGCAGACCTCGCCCTTGTTGTAGAAGATCGCCATGAGCGATCCGCGCGCGGCGAGTTCCAGGTCGGCGTCCTCGAGCACGATGTTCGGCGACTTGCCGCCGAGTTCGAGCGAGAGCTTCTTCAGCGTCTTCGACGCGTTCACCATGATGGTCTGCCCGGTGGTCGTCTCGCCGGTGAAGGCGATGCCGGCCACGCCGGGATGCGCCACGAGCGCCGCGCCCGCCGTCGGCCCGAAGCCCGGCACCACGTTGAGCGCGCCGGGCGGAAGTCCCGCTTCGAGCGCGATCTCACCGAGTCGAAGCGCGGTGAGCGGCGTCTCCTCGGCCGGCTTCAGCACGACGGCATTTCCCGCGGCCAGCGCCGCCGCGACCTTCCGCGCCGCGATTAGGAGCGGGAAATTCCACGGAACGATGAGACCCACGACGCCGATCGGCTCGCGGAGCGTGTAGTTGAAGTAAGGCCCCGTGACGGGAATCGTGGCGCCCTCGATGCGCGACGCGGCGCCCGCGTAGTAGTAGAAGACCTCCGCCGTGAGCGGAATGTCGATGCGCGTCGTCTCGCCGATCGGTTTTCCGGCGTCGAGCGTTTCGAGCCGCCCGAGTTCGTCGTTCCGCTTCACGAGGAGATCGGCGATCCGCCCGAGGATTTTCCCGCGCTCGGCCGCCGGCATCTTGCCCCACGCGCCGTCCAGCGCGGCCCGCCCCGCGCGCACCGCGGCGTCGATGTCGGGCGCGTCCCCCTCGGCAATCTCCATCAACGCCTCGCCGGTCGCGGGATTCAGCGTGGAGAAGCGCTTCCCGCTCTGGGCGTCGCGCCACTCGCCGCCGATGAGCAGTCGTCCGCCGGAGGCGAGAAGGGGCGTCGTCGTCGCGGCGTGGCCGGCTTGCGTGGCATCGGGGGTCATGGTCGTCTCCGTCTAGGTCGAAGGGTATTCGTAGACGCCGCGGCCCACCTTCCGGCCCAAGCGGCCGGCCTTCACGTACTGCACGTGGAGCGGGTTGGGGCGGAATCGTTCGCCGAGCGCCTGATGCAGGTACTCGAGGATGTAGAGCCGCGTGTCGAGACCGACCAGGTCGATCATCTCGAACGGCCCCATCGGGTGGTTGAGTCCGAGCTTCAGCGCCTTGTCGATGTCGCGCGCGGAGGCGACGCCGGTCTCCAGCATGGCGAACGCCTCGTTGCCGATGAGCACGTTCACGCGCGAGGTAACGAAGCCGGGCGACTCGCGCACCTGCACCGTCTCCTTGCCCATCGCGACGGCGACCTCTTCCACGAGTTTGAGCGCGTCGGGGTCGGTCTCCAACCCGCGCACGAGTTCGACGAGCCGCATCCGGTGCACCGGATTGAAGAAGTGCATCCCGACGAAGCGCTTCGGCCGGTCGCACGTGGCCGCGAGTTCCGTGATGCTGAGCGAAGAGGTGTTCGTCGCGATGATCGCGTCGGACGAGAGGTGGGGGGCCACGCCGGCGTAGACCTCCGCCTTCAGTCCGACATGTTCCGGCACCGCCTCGATCACGAGGTCGGCGCCCTTCGCGCCCGCGACCGAGCCGGCCCACTGAAGATTCTCCTCGATGGCGCGAAGCGAGGCCGCGTCCCAATCGCCCTTCTCGCGGGCGCGGTTCACGATCTTCTCGATCTCGGCCTTGGCCGACGCCGCGGCGGGGGGATGCGGCTCGATGACTCGCGTGTCGAAGCCCGCCTTGGCGGCCACGAGCGCGATGCCGCGCCCCATGACGCCGGCGCCGACGACCGCGATGGTTCGTATCGACGTAGGGCTCATCCATGCTCCTTCCGTGGCAGGGAAAGGAAGACTCTCGCACCGGCGGGAAGGCGGGGTCAAGGGCGACGGGGAGTGGTAGACTTCCCGCATGTTCGCCCGGAGAGTGTTGGCGGGATTGCTCGTTTCGGCCCTCCTCGCGCCGCTCCTGACGTCGGTCCTCCAGCGCGCGCCCGGGCGGTTCGCCGCCCCCGCCGCTTCCATCGCCTCATGCTGCGCGGCCATGCCCTGTTGCCTGGCCGGCGACCGTTGCGCCACGGGGCGTTGCGAGACGACGGCGAACGGCGGCTCGACTCATTCGCCCGCCGCGCAGGCGCCCTATTCCGGCGACGCACCGCGGCTCGCCGCCGGTTGCCCCGGTCCCGCCCCCGCCACGCCCGTGTCCGATCGCGACCCGATGGTCGTGTCGGCCGCCCCGGCCGCGCCCGCGCCGCGCCGTCTTGCGGCCGCGAGGCCCGCGCCCGCTTGGACCCGCCCCGACCGCGCGCCCGACCCCACGGATCCCCCGCCTCGCGTCTGATTCGCCGTTCCGTTCGTTCCCGGCCGAATCCGACTCTCCATCAGGGGGTATCCGCCATGATGCGGCGTTTCGTCGTCGTTCTCTTGTTGGCCGCCTTCGCCGTTCCGTCGTCCCGCGCGTTCGCGGGTTGCGGCTCCGAATGCTCGTGCCCGCTCGACAATCCCGACACGCACCTCGACTCGAGGCTTCTCTTCGACGTGTCGCAGCTCTACATCGATCAGAACCAGCCGATGATCGGCGCCGACGACGCCTTCGTCGGGGCCATTCCGGGACATCACGACGAGGTCCGGACGGTCAATCGCATCTCGAACTTCCGACTCACCTACCGCACGCAGGCCGGCTGGGTCTTCGGCGCGAACCTGCCCTACATCCATCGCACGCACGAACACATCCATCACCATATGGGCGAGGACCACTACCAGCGCTGGAACGACCGCGGTCTCGGCGATCTGGAAATCTCGGCGTCCCGCACGCTCACGACGGCGAGCGGCCCGCGTTTCCGCGTGGGGTTCGGCGTGAAGGCGCCGACGGGGAAGCAGGACCCCGCGCTCTCCGAGGACGGCGATCCGATCGAACCCTCGGCGCGAATCGGCACGGGGGCCTGGGACGTCCTGGCGAATCTCGGCGCCGAGTGGCGCTTCCACGCGCCGGGCAAGGGGCCGGACGACCGGATGCCGCTGCGGGTCACGCTCGCGGGGCGCTACAACGGCGCCGGCATCGAGGAGTTCCGTCACGGCGCCGAAGTGCAGGTGAACGTCGGGACGGAGTACCCGGTCGCGCGCAAGGTCTCGCTCCTCCTCCAGAGCAACTACCGGCTCCGCGCCAAGGACGACATCGGCGAGGCCGAGGAGGAGGAAGAGGCGAACACCGGCGGGGCGGCCCTCTACGCCACGCCGGGACTCCGATTCGACGCGCTTCCCGGCTTCTCGATCTACGGTTTGGCGCAGATCCCGCTCTACGAGCGCGTGAACGGCATCCAGGTCGTGGCCGAGTCGAACTTGGTGCTCGGAATCAGTCGCTCGATCTACTGACCGCCGATCTGGTGTAAAGTCGGCACCGCGGGCAGGTTCACCCGCATCCAAAAAAACCATCTCGTGCGTGGAGGGGGGCCCTCGGCCCCCGTCCGCGCGGCACCGGCGCTCCACGGAGGACACTGCGGTGATGATCTTGGTGACGGGTGCCGCGGGCACCACGGGTAGCGAAGTCGTCCGCCTTCTCGCGGCCAAGGGCGTCCGCGTCCGCGCGCTCGTTCGGAATCCGGAGAAGGGGAAGCAGTTCCACGGGCCCGGCGTGGAGGTCGTCGTCGCCGACCTCGACAAGCCCCTGACGCTCGATCCCGCGCTGAAGGGCGTCGACAAGGTCTTCCTGGTCTCGTCGCCCGACCCGCGCGTGGGCGTCCTCCACGGCAACGTCATCGAGTCCGCCAAGCGGGCGGGCGTGAAGCAGATCGTCCGGCTCTCGGCCGTGCAGGCCGCGGCCAATTCGCCGAGCCAACTCCTCAAGTGGCACGGCGAGGTGGACGAGCGCCTTTCGCGGTCCGGGCTCTCCTACGTGATCCTCCGGCCCCACTTCTTCATGCAGAACCTTCTCGGCATGCGCGCGACCATTCAGTCCGAGGGGAAGATCTACGTTCCGATGAAGGAGGGGAAGATCAGCCTCATCGACGCGCGCGACATCGCCGCGACGGCCGCGGCCATTCTGACCTCCGAGGGGCACAGCGGCCGCGTCTACGAGCTGACGGGCCCCGAGGCGTTGTCGTTCACGAAGATCGCCGAGAAGATCGGCGCCGCCATCGGCCGCCCCGTGCAGTACGTCGACGTTCCGCCCGACGCGGCGCGCGAGGGATTCGCGGCGGCGGGCTATCCGGCCTGGCTCGCGGACGGGCTGACGGAGATGTTCGTCCACTTCTCGGCCGGCACGTCGGCGGACCTCTCGGGTTCGGTGGAGAAGTTGACGGGGAAGAAGCCGCGGGCGTTCGACGTCTTCGCGAAGGACTTCGCGGGCGTCTTCGCGGGGAAGGTCGCGGCCGAGGCGTAGCGGGGAGGGCCGCCGGCGATCCGGCGGCGGCGGCCTAGACGCGGGGGAGCGTGACCCCCACCTGCGACTGATACTTGCCCGCCTTGTCCTTGTACGAGACCTCGCACTCTTCGTCGCTCTCGAAGAAGAGGATCTGGGCGATCCCCTCGTTCGCGTAGATGCGGGCGGGCAGCGGGGTCGTGTTCGAGACCTCCAGCGTCACGTATCCCTCCCACTCCGGCTCGAGCGGCGTCACGTTCGTGATGATCCCGCAACGGGCGTAGGTCGACTTCCCCACGCAGATGGTGAGCGTCTTCCGGGGAATGCGGAAGTACTCCACGCTCCGTCCCAGCGCGAACGAATTCGGCGGGACGATGCAGCAGTCGCCTTTGAAGTCGACGAACGACTTCGGGTCGAAGTTCTTCGGATCGACGATCGTGGAGTTGATGTTCGTGAAGATCTTGAACTCGTCGGCGATGCGAAGATCGTAGCCGTAGGACGAGATGCCGTAGGAGACGACGTCGCGGCGGACCTGCTTCTCCTCGAACGGTTCGATCATCTTGTACTGCTCGCACATCCGCCGGATCCACTTATCGCTCTTGATCATCGTCCCCCGGGCTCCTTTTCGGTAAGTCGTCGTGGAGCCGGGGAGTGTGCCACGCCCCCCCGGGTGGTGTAAACTCCTCCCCCATGTCGCGGCGCATCTACTTGGAAACCTACGGCTGCCAGATGAACGTGGCCGACTCGGAACTGATGCTGGGACAACTCTCCCGGGCGGGTTACGACCGCACGGAGGCGCCCGGCGAGGCCGACGTCATCCTGCTCAACACCTGCGCCATCCGGGAGCACGCGGAGCAGCGCGTCTACGGGCGCCTGGGCGAATTGAGCCGCCACAAGGTCCACCGCCCCGGCGTCCTGCTCGGCGTGGCGGGGTGCATGGCGCAGCACTTGAAATCGCGCCTGCTGGAAAAGGTCCCCGCCGTCGACCTCGTGGTCGGCCCGGACGGTTACCGCGATCTCCCCGAACTCCTCGATCAGGCGCGCGACGAACCGACGCTCGCCATCCGACTCTCCCGCGTCGAAACCTACGGCGATCTGGCCCCGGCGCGCGCCGACGGCGTGCGCGCGTGGATCAGCATCATGCGCGGCTGCGACAAGTTCTGCACGTTCTGCATCGTGCCCTACGTGCGGGGCCGCGAGCGGAGCCTTCCCTTGGGCGAAGTCGTGAAGCAGGTGGAACACGCGGCGGCCGAAGGGTTCAAGGAGATCGTCTTCCTCGGGCAGACCGTGAACGCCTATCGGGACGGCGACGCCGACTTCGCGGAGCTGCTTCATCGCGCGAACGGTGTCGCGGGCATCGAGCGGATCCGGTTCACGTCGCCGCATCCGAGCGACTTCACCGAGCGGACCGTGGCGGCGCTCGCGACGTGCGAGAAGGTGATGCCGCACGTCCATCTCCCGCTCCAATCGGGCTCGAACCGCGTGCTCGAGCGGATGAAGCGGATCTACTCGATCGAGGAGTACGAAGCGCTGGCCGCCCGCCTGCGCGACGCCATCCCCGACCTCTCGCTCTCCACCGACATCATCGTCGGATTTCCGGGCGAAACGGCGGAGGACTTCGAGATGACGCGCGCGGCCATGCGTCGCGTCGGCTACGATAGCGCCTTCATCTTCAAGTACTCGCCGCGGCCCGGCGCGAAGTCGGCCGATTGGGAGGACGACGTGACGGAGGAGGAGAAGGCGCGCCGCATCACGCTCCTCATCGACGAGCAGAAGGTCGCGTCGCTCGAGCGGAACGAGGCCATGATCGGCCGCGAGGTGGAAGTGCTCGTGGAAGGTCCGGCCAAGCGGAATCCCGAGCAGTGGTTCGGGAAGACGAAGCAGTTCAAGACCGCCGTCTTCCGGCACGCGGGCGAATCGGTGGGCGATCTCGTTCGATTCCGGGCGGCGGAGGCGTCGCCCTACACTCTCTTCGGCGAAGGCGTTTCACGCAGGGCGCTGGCCGAGGAGGACGCGACTCCCTGACGATCGCCCGCGTGCCCTGTTGGCGCCGTGCGCGCCGAGTCCCCTTCGCAGCGCTCCTCACGCTCTGTGCCGTCATCGCTTTCCTGGTCGCACCGATCTCCGCCCGCGCCTACCAACCGCCCAACGTCCACTACGACATCGACGTCCGGCTCGACACGCAGCGCCAGCAGCTCGTGGGCTGGGCGACGATCGGCTATCGAAGCGGCGCCGACTCCGCGCTGACCGCGATCTGGCTCCACGCCTATCCGAACGCCTTCTCGAGCCACCGGACGCTCTACGCGCGGGAGGGGGAGCGGGACGCCGAGGACTACTCGCTTCGCTTCGCCCCGCTCGCCGATCGCGGGTGGATGACGCTCGACTCGGCCTCGGTGGAGGGCGCGCCCGCGCGAGTCGTGGTGGAGGAGACGCTCGCCCGCGTGGAGCTGCCGAGGCCGCTCGCGCCGGGGGACTCGACCACCTTCCGCGTTCGATTCCACGTCGGCATCCCGCGCGTCTTCGACCGTTTCGGGCGGGCGGGTCGTCGCTACTCCGTCGCGCAGTGGTATCCGAAGCTCGTGGTCAACGACGAACGCGGCTGGGTGCGCGACCCCTATCACTTCTTCGCCGAGTTCTACGGCGAGTTCGCGAATTACGACGTGGCGATCACGCTCCCCGACGACTTCTGGGCCGGCGCCACCGGCGTGCTCGCCTCGGCGTCGGGCGGGGACAACGACGTTCCGCTCCAGCATCCGGCCGCCGACAGCGTGACGGTACGCATGCGCGCGGTCGCGGCCGATTCGCTCGCGGGGCGCTGGCCGCGCGAGGCGCTGCGCCTGGCCCCGCTCGACGGCGAAACGCTCACCGTGGGGCGCGATTCGGCCGCGGTATGGCGCGTGCCGAAGGGGGCGCCGCTCCACTATCGCTACGAGTGGTCCGACTCGGCGGGGGCGGACCCGTCGCACGAGCGCGACGACGAGGGGCGATTCGGCCCGGTTCGCCGTCTCGCGGCGTGGAGCGACACGGCGGTCACCGACACGCTCCGCGCGCTCGCCGCCGCCGCGGCCCCGGGCGATTCCGCGACCCCGTCGCTCAAGACGCTCCGCTATCACGCCGCGCGCGTGCACGACTTCGCCTTCGTGGCCGCGCCCGACTACGTGCGCGCCGACACGACCTGGAACGGGATCGCCGTTCGTACGCTCCTCTATCGCGACGACGCGCCGGAGTGGAAGGACGTCCTCGGCCTCACGGTCGCGTCGATTCGCCATCACAGCGAACTCGTGGGGCCCTACATCTGGCCCCAGTTCACCACCGCCGAATCGTTCACCGCGGGCGGGGCGATGGAATACCCGATGCTCATCATGAACGACCCGAGCATCACCGGCGGCGAGACCGAGTGGTTCGACGCGACGATCTCGCACGAGATCGGGCACAACTGGTTCTACGGCATGATCGCGAACGACGAGCGGCGCGACCCATGGCTCGACGAGGGCTTCACGCAGTTCCTGGAAGTCGACTTCACCGACGCGCGATTTCCGCGCGGCGCCTGGCGCTATCGCGACAAGGTGACCTGGGCGGCGCCGATGCGCTGGAACGAAACGGCCGAGATGGCCGTGCTCGAGCGGCACTTCGCGCGCGACGAGGTGCCGCCTTCGACGCCCGCGGACGGATGCCACGGCTATCCCCAGTACGCGGTCTCGGCCTACGACCGGGGCGCGGTGCTCTTCCGGTCGTTGAAGGGCGCCGTGGGCGAGGAGAAGTTCCGGGCGTTCCTCGGCGAGACCTATCGGCGCGGCGTCGGGCGTCACATTCGGACCTCCGACGTCTACGAGGCCGCGCGAACCACGCTAGGGCCCGACGGGGACCGGCTGATCCGGCCTTGGATCGAGACGACGGAGGTCCCCGACGTCGCGCTCGGCGGCACCCGGCGCGAACGGACGGCGTCGGGCTTCCGCACCACCGTCACCGTGCGGCGGAAGGGCGGGATCGAATTTCCGGTGCCGGTCGAGGCGCGTTACGCCGACGGCACGCGCGAAACGAAGATCGTGCCGACGCCGGAACGGCGGAACGAAGTCGTCTTCGAACATGTCTCGCCCCTCGCGAAGGTCGAACTCGATCCGCGCCACGAGATCTTCGACGCGTACCGTCTCGATAATCAGGGGTCGCTCCTTCCGCCGATGCGCGTGCGCCCGCTCCTCGACGTGCAGACCACCGAGGCGATCTCGGTTCTGGTCGGCCCGACGCTCTGGCACGACGAGCGGGTCGGCACGCGCGTCGGCGCGTGGATGGACGGCCGCTACCTCCAAGGGCGCGAGTTCCCGCGCGGCATTCGCTCCTTCGAAGGCGGCCTCGTCGTCGGATTGCGGGATCGCTCGGTCGCGTGGCGCGCCGGCTACGGGCGGCGCGTCGGCGCGCTCGGCGCGCGCGGCTTCGCGCAGGCGCTCGCGACGAAGGACACGGACTTCTCGCGCATGGAACTCACGCTCTCGAATCTCATCACGGGCCCCGGAAGGCTCCACCCCTGGCGGACGTGGACGATCCAGGGGCAGTGGCTCGATTGGGACGACTCGAACGAACGCGGCACCCTGAACGCCGGCGCGTCATTCCGCGTGGAGACGACCGGGCCCCGGCGTCGCGAAACCTTCACGCTCTCGGGGTGGCACGGATTCGGTGCCAAGATCGGCGCTCCGGGGAGCCGTCGCAGCTACGATCGCGTGAGCCTCGAGGCGCGCCAGACGCTCGACCTCGGCGCGCGCGCGGATTTCCACGTGGAGAGCCGCGTCTACGGCGGCGTTTCGTGGCGGCGGATTCCGTCCGCGCGTCTGTTCGGCGCCGCGGAAGCGACGCCCATCGAAACGCTCGACCGCTTCTATGCGAACGCGCGGGGTCCGCTGCGCGAGAGCGAGCACTGGTGGGCCGAGGGCGGCGGCGGTTTGCGCGGCTACGTCGGGCGAGACCTCGTCGGGAAGCGAATCCTCGCCGGCTCGCTCGAAGTCCGCCACGACCGCTGGCCCGTCTCCCTATTCGTCGATGCCGGGCGCGTGAAGCCGGCGGACGCGTTCGTCGACTCGACCTCTTCCACGCTCGCCGACGCGGGGATCGGGCTCGATCTCGCCAGCCTCGGGATTCCCGTCGTCGGCATTCGCCTCTACGCCCCCGTGTGGGTCGGCACGCCGGAACTGGGTGAAAACCCCTGGGAGATGCGCGGAATCGTGGCGTTCGATCTCCCCGAACTCCGCTGGCGGTAGTCGACTACCGTC
>DASTSZ010000086.1:0-2323 GCA_035760425.1 Candidatus Eiseniibacteriota bacterium
AGCGTCTGGCGCCAGGTCACCGCGAGCTGCGTGTAGTCCTCGTCCGTGACCGGCAGGTGCTGCGCCGTGTTGCTCGGCTGGAACGAGGGGTCGACCTGGTAGTAGGCCCAGGTGCCGTAGCGCTGGGCGATCGAGCCGTCCGTCGGCGACGTGGAGTCGTAGCGGACCTGCACGAAGCCCTTCCGGTTCCAGCGATTGTGGAACGGGCTCTTCGAGCTGCGGTTCAGGATCAGCTCGGTGTTCAGCTTCGCGTTGGGCGTGACCTTGTAGGTCAGCTTGCTCGAGATGCTGGTCTGGTTCGACTGGCGGTTGCCGATCCGGATGAAGTCGAGGAGACGGTGCTCCTTCCGGTCGGACGTGTTCTTGAGGTACGTGTCGCTGAAGGTCCCTTCCATCGAGATGAAGTAGTTCGTCTTCGCGAAGAGGAAGGGGCCGCCGACGCCGAGGCTCAAGCGCTCGTAGTTGTTGAAGGCCTTGTCGGCCTCGCCGTACCGGTCGGTGAAGTAGCGAACTTCGCCGGCCAGCTTGTCGCCGCCCTCGCGCGTCGTCAGGTTGATGACGCCGGAGAGCGCGTTGCCGTACTGCGCGTCGAGGCCGCCGAGGACCTGCTCGCTCGAGGAGACGGCGAGTAGCCCGAGATCGACGCCTTCCGCGGAGAGCGGATTGCGGCTCGGGATGCCGTTCACGATGGTGAGCACTTCGTTGGCGCGCCCGCCGCGGAAGTGGAGATCGCCGCCCTGGCTGATGACGCCGGCCTTCAGTCCGATGGCGTCCTTGTACGAGTCGACGGGGAGCGAACGGAGATCCTCGCTCGTGACGACCTGCTTCGTCGACGCCGTCTTCGTGACGCGGAGCTTCAATTCGCCGGTGACCGTGATCCCCTTGATCTTGGTGACCTTCTCGGGGAGCGCGAAACCGACGTCGGTGGTGCGATTCGCGTCGACGCGGACCTGCTTGTCGATGCGTTCGTGGCTCGGGATCATCGCGCGGAGCGTGTAGGTGCCGACCGAGACGCGCGGGATCTTGTACTCGCCCGCGGCGTTGGTGATGCCTCCGGTCTGCGCGCCGACGAGAATGACGCTCACGCCGGGGAGCGGCATGCCGCTCTGATCCGTGACCTTTCCCTGGATGGTTCCTGTCTGCGCTTGGGCGACGCCCGCAACCGCGACAACCGCCAGCGCGAGAAGCAGCATGAACGCTACTCGCAGGCGGGGGGCGCGAAGGGAGAACCCGCCGCGGAGTCGAAACGGCAAGCTCGGCATACGGTGGTGCGCTCCTTTCCGTTCTAGTACCGACACGACGAAGTGGCCGATTTTAGGTCGGCGGCACCGTCTTCCGTCAAGGCAAATCATTGAACCAACCCTGTTTGTGGCACTCCAAGCACCCGCCGAACGAACGCCGGACGCACGGAAAAGCACGCGAGATGGGGGGACGCCGTACTCGAACCAGGGGGGGACTTCGGTTCGAAGCGCTGGTGGGCCGGGAAGCGCTTCTACCGCGGGATTATAGCGGGTTCGAGTCGATGCGCAAGCCATTTTTCACGATTTCGACGCCTTGGGGTCAAAATTCCGTGACGCTCGACATCCGGAATCCCCGCACCCGCAGCGCCGGGCAGACGGTTCCGCCCGCCCGCTCCACGGGCGTCATCCCGTCGACCCGTTGGAGCATCTCGACCAGACCCTGGTTGAAACGGAAGTTACGGACGGCGCGGGTCACCTTCCCCCGCTCGATCGCGAAGAGCCCGTCGCGCGTCATGCCGGTCACGACGACGCTCTTGGGATCGACGACGTTGGTGTACCACACGCGCGTGACGAGCAGCCCGCGCTCGACGCCCGCGACGAGCGAGTCGAGCGACTCGGTCCCGCCCTCGAGGACGAGGTGGCGCGCCACCGGGCCCGCCGTGTTCGGGTAGGCGAGGCCGTGTCCCGTGCTCTCCCGCCGCTCCTTGGCCGCCGTCCGGCGATCGTAGACGACCCCGCGCGCCACGCCTCCTTCGATGATCGTGACGGCCTCCGTCGGGACGCCTTCGCCGTCGAACGGCGCGCCGCGATGGAGCGGGTGGTAGACGTCGTCCCGAATCGTGATGCCGGGTCCGAAGAGCGACTGCCCCATCGCCCCCGTGAGGAACGACCGCCCCTCCTGGACCGACAGCGCGCCGAAGGATGTGTCGTTCAGTTCGTGAAGGAAGTCGGCGACGGCGGCCGCCTCGAGCACCACGTCGTAGGCGCCCGGCGCCCACGTGTCGGGGTCGCGCGAGCGGAGCGCTTTGTCGACCGCGCGCGCCGCGAGCGCGTCGCCGTCGATGGCCGAGGCCGCGTGGCCC
>DASTSZ010000087.1:0-8435 GCA_035760425.1 Candidatus Eiseniibacteriota bacterium
TCATCTTCTTCTTCGTGCCGCTCATGCTGATCAAGGAGGCGGGCGCCCGCTACATCGACCTCGAGAAGGCGCACAACCAGATGGTCTCCTCCGAGCGCTTGGCGGCGAAGGGGGAGATGGCCGCCGAGATCGCGCACGAGATCAACAACTACCTCGCCGCCATCTCCGGCCGCGCGCAGCTCTTCATGATGAACGCCGCCAACATGACGCCCGAGAAGGCGCAGGACGGCGCGCGCATCATCTTCGAGCAGGCGCGGCAGATGGGCATCCTCGTGCGGGGGCTCGTCGACTTCTCCCACAAGGAGACGCGGCTCCAGCCGACGCAGTTGAACGACGTCATCCGCCGGACGATCGAGTTCATCACGCCGCAGAACAAGTACGAGCGCGTCTCCTTCGACCTCGATCTCGAAGCGACCCTCCCGGAGACGAACCTCGATCCCGCGCAGGTGCAGCAGGTGCTCCTGAATCTCTTCAGCAACGCGGCCGATGCGCTGAACCAGCAGGGGAGCGCCGACCCGCGCATTCTCGTGAAGACGCGCTTCGCGGCGGGGGACGCGGTGGAACTGACGGTGGAGGACAACGGCCCCGGCATCCCGGGCGACGCGATGTCGAAGCTCTTCGAGCCCTCGTTCACCACCAAGCCGGAGGGGCACGGTTTCGGGCTCTCCACCTGCTATCGCATCGTGAAGAACCACGGGGGGACCATCGAGGTGGCGAACGCGCCGCGATCGGGCGCGCGGTTCACCGTTCAGTTCCCGGTGAAGAAGGCCGCCTAGGCGTCGCGAACCGCGTCAGCGGTCGAGCGCGCGCACGAATAGGATTCCCGCCGCCGCGCCGAGCAGATCGACCACGAGATCCTTCCGGCTCGCGCCCCGCGCGCCGTGCGCCGCCGACTTGAACGTCGCGTCGTAGACCTCCTTCGCCACGCCGATGCCGAAGGTGACGCCGACGGCCGCCCCCTCGTCCCGCCCTTCGATCCGCAGGGAGGTCGCGATGGCGAACGACGCGGCGAAGTGGAGCGTCTTGTCCGAGGCGGTCCAGGAGCCCTCGCGGTCGAGCGGGAGGAAGAGTCGCTCGGCGCGGGCGGGCGGCGGGGCCGCGGCGAGGATGGCGAGCGCGGCGGCGGCGGTCGCGAAGGCCCCGGCCCACGCGAGGCGGCGCGCGGGGCGCTTCGAATCGAGCGGGCGATTCATCGCGCGAGCGTAGCACGCGTCCCGCGACGGGTCTGGTACGATCCTCCGATGAAGGCGATCCGGCCGCTCGATCCGGCGCGCGTTCCGGCGCCGGTGATGGGACTCCTCCGCACGTTGCAGGAGGCCGGGCATCGCGCCGTCCTGGTCGGCGGCTGCGTGCGCGATCTGGCCCGCGGCGTCGACGTCTCCGACTGGGACGTCGGCACGAGCGCGCGCCCCGACGCCGTGCAGGCGCTCTTCCCGAAGACGATTCCGACCGGGCTGAAGCACGGCACGGTGACCGTCCTCACCGCCGCGGGGCCGATCGAAGTCACGACCTTTCGCGTCGAGTCCGACTACAGCGACGCTCGTCGCCCCGATCGCGTCGAATTCACCGACGATCTCCGGGCCGACCTCGAGCGCCGCGACTTCACCCTGAATGCCGTCGCGTGGGATCCAATCGCCGATCGGGAAGACGATCCCTTCGGCGGACGGGCCGATCTCGCGGCGGGCATCCTCCGCGCGGTCGGCGACGCGCGCCGGCGATTCCGGGAGGACGGTCTTCGCCCCATTCGCGCGGCCCGCTTCGCCGCGACGCTCGAGGTGACGATCGTCCCCGCGACGTTCGAGGCGCTCGGGGAGGCGAAGGAGCAGGTGGCCCGCGTGGCGGCCGAGCGGATCCGGGACGAGTTCGTGAAGATGCTCCGGGCGCGGAGGCCGTCGCTCGGGTTCGAAGTGCTCCGGACCTCCGGCCTCCTGCCGATCGTCCTTCCGGAACTGGCGGCCGCGGTCGCCGTTCCGCAGAATCGCTACCACGCGCACGACGTCTACTTCCATACGCTCTACACGTGCGACGCGGCCCCGCCCGAGAAGCCCGATGTTCGGCTGGCCGCGCTCTTCCACGACGTCGGGAAGCCGGCCACGCGAGCGGAGCGGCCGGACGGCGAGGCGACCTTCTACAACCATCAATTCGAGTCGGCGCGCCTGGCCGAGGAGGCGATGACGCGGCTCCGATTCTCGGGCGAGACGATCGCGCGCGTCGTCCACCTCGTGCGCCACCATATGTTCGATTATCGCAGCGAGTGGTCCGACGCCGCGGTGCGCCGCTTCCTCCGCGCCGTGGGCCCCGAAAACGTGGCCGACCTCTTCGATCTCCGGATCGCCGACAACGTGGGGAACGGGACGAAGACCGGCTTTCCGCACTATCTCGGCGAGCTGACGGAGCGGATCGACGCGATTCTCGCCTCCGCGCACGCCTTCACCCTCCGCGATCTGGCGGTGGACGGGAAGGACGTGATGCGCGAATTGCGCCTGCCGGCGGGTCCGGCGGTGGGGACGCTCCTCGAGAAACTCCTGGAGGAGGTCATCGACCACCCCGAGCGTAACGACAGGCCCTATCTGTTGAAGCGGCTCCGGGAGGGTTACGCGATTGACACGGAGGGCCCGTCCGCCTAAACTTTGGCCGCTGTAATCCCTCACCATCTCAAGCATTAGGAGCCCTTTGAGCGAATCGAAAGGGCGGCCGTCCGCGGCCGTCGAAGAGCCGACGCTGGAAACCATCCGGCAGCCGATCGCCGCCCCGTTCGATCAGTTCATGGACCGGTGGGACGAGGCGTTCCTCTGCGACGTCCACCTCGTGGGCGCCGTCGGCGCGCACCTCCATCGCGCGTTCGGCAAGCGCTTCCGCCCGACGCTCCTCCTCCTCGCCGCGCGCGGCTTCGGCTCGGTGAGCGAGCAGGCGATCCTGGGCGCCGTCGTGGTGGAATTGATCCACACCGCGACCCTGATCCACGACGACAGCGTCGACAAGAGCCTCGTCCGGCGCGGGCTCCCGACGGTGAACCACGTCTGGAACAACGACGTGGCGATCCTCATGGGCGACTACCTCTATTCGAAAGCCTTCTCCATCCTCGTCCGGAACAAGATGTACGACGCCATGGACCTGCTGGCCGAAGCGACGCACCTCATGAGCCAGGGCGAACTGCGCCAGATCGAGCAGAAGAACCGGCTCGACTTGAGCGAAGCCGAATACATGCGCGTGATCGACGAGAAGACCGCCTGTCTCATGGCGGCCGGCTGCCACTACGGCGCCCTCTCCTCCGGCGCGTCGGTCGAAGCCGCCGAGGCGATGGGACGCTTCGGGCGCTCGCTCGGCCTCGCGTTCCAGATCACCGACGACATCTTCGACTACCTCGGCTCCCAAAACGTGATGGGGAAGGCGGGCGGGAGCGACCTGGAAGGCGGGAAGATCACCTTGCCGCTCTTGACGGCCCTTCGAAACGCGAACGAGAAAGACCGGGGCGAGATGATCGAGTTGATCCGAAACCGCGAATTCCGAAACGGGCACTGGCCCGACGTCGTCCGCTTCGTCACGGAGAACGGCGGCGTGGCGCTGAGCGAAGAGCGCTCGGCCGCGCTGGCTCGCGACGCCGAGGCCGAGCTTCGCCACATCTCCGACAAGACGGCCCGCACGGCCCTGCAAGACGCGGTTCATTACGCCGTGACGCGCCGCCGGTGAGCGCCCCCAAGAAGGCGAAGCCGGTGAAGACGGGGCCGCCGGCGCACGAACTCGCGCAGGTCGCCGCGAAGCTGACTCTCGGCAAGCGCGCGGAGGACGTGGCGATCCTCGATCTCCGCGAACTCGACGGGATCTGCGACTACTTCGTCCTCGCCACCGGACACTCCGAAGTGCAGGTCCGCGCCATCGCCGACGCCGTGGAAGAGGGCATGGCGGCGCATGGGGCCAAGCCGTGGCACTCGGAAGGCTACGAGGCGCGCCGCTGGATCCTCCTCGACTACGTCGACGTCGTCGTCCACGTCTTCCACGCCAAGGCCCGCGAGTACTATCTCCTCGACAAGCTCTGGGGCGATGCCCGACGCGAAGTCATTACCGATTGAGGCCTATCTCGCCGACCGCGTGACCGACGCGATCGGCCGCGCGGGATTCGCGCTGCCCGAGGGCGCGCGGGTCGAAATCGAGGTCCCGCGCGAGCAGGGCCGCGGCGATTGGGCCACCGCGGCGGCGCTCGTGCTCTCCAAGTCGGCCAAGCGCCCTCCGCGCGAGGTCGCGACCGCGCTCGTCGCGGCGTTCGAGATCGATTCCGCGATCCTCGACCGGATCGAGATCGCCGGGCCCGGCTTCCTCAACTTCCATCTCTCCGCCGCCTGGCTCCACGGGACCGTCCGCTCCATCGTCGCCTCGCCCGACACCTTCGGCGCGACGAACGCCGGCCGCGGCGAGCGCGTGCTCATCGAGTACGTGAGCGCCAACCCGACGGGGCCGCTCAACGTCGTGAGCGCCCGCGCCGCCTCGGTGGGGGACGCGCTCGTGCGCCTCCTGCGCGCGGCGGGCTACGCGGCCGACGGCGAGTTCTACGTGAACGACTGGGGGAACCAGGCGGAACTCTTCGGCGCGTCGGTACGGACGCGCTTCGCGGAGGCGCGCGGGCTCGCGGCGCCGCCGATTCCCGAGGAGGGATACGCGGGCGCCTACGTGAACGACGTGGCCGCGGCGCTCGACGCCGGCGCCGCGTCGTCGTGGCTCGCGCTCGAGGAGCGGGAGCAGCGCCTTCGCTTCGGCGCCGCGGCCATCGAAGCCATGGTCGCGGGGCAGCGGCACGCGCTCGAGCGCTTCGGCGTCCGGATGGACAAGTGGTTCTCCGAGGGCGAACTCCACACCACCGGCGCGCTCGATCGCGCGCTCGAGCGGTTGGAGAAGGCGGGCCACGTCGAGGAGCGGGACGGGGCGCGCTGGTTCCGCTCCACGACCTTCGGCGACAACGAGGATCGCGTGCTCGTTCGTTCGAACGGCATTCCGACCTACTCGCTCGCCGACGCGGCCTATCACGACAACAAGCTCCAGCGCGGCTACCACCGCCTCATCGACATCCTCGGCCCCGACCACCACGGTCATGTCGTCCGCTTGAAGGGGCTCGTGGCCGCCCTCGGGTACGATCCCGCCCGCTTGGAGGTGATCCTTCTCCAGTGGGTGAAGCTGATGCGGGGTGGGGAAGTCGTGAAGATGTCGAAGCGCGCGGGCGACTTCATCTCGATGGAGGAGCTGGTGGACGAGGTCGGCGTCGACGCCGCCCGGTTCTTCTTCCTCATGCGCCGCTCGGAGAGTCCGGTCGACTTCGACATGGAACTGGCGGCCAAGCGAAGCGAGGAGAACCCGGTCTACTACGTCCAGTACGCGCACGCCCGGATCGTCCATGTGCTCGACTACGCGCGCGGCCAGGGGGCGCCGGCGCCGAATCACGAGACCGCCGATCTGAGCCTCCTCTCGGAGCCCGAGAGCGTCGCGGTGCTGCGCGCGCTCGCCGGCTTCCCGTCGCTCGTAGCGGCCGCCGCGAGGACGCACGAGCCCCATCGGATCACAACCTATCTCAAGGACTTAGCCGCCACGTTTCATGCGTTTTATCACCATCACCGCGTCGTGACCCCCGATGCGCCGTTGACCGAGGCGCGTCTTCTTCTGACGCAGGCGACCGGCGCCGTCATTCGCCGCGCGCTCGGCCTGCTCGGGGTGAGCGCGCCGGAGGCCATGTAGCCATGTCGATCGTCGTCGTCGGGTCGCTCGGGCTCGACACCATCGAGACCTCGGCGGGGCGCGTGGAAGAGGTTCTGGGCGGGTCGGCCGCCTACTTCGCGCTCGCCGCCCGGCACTTCCTCCCGGTCTCGCTCGTCGCGGTGGTGGGGAGCGACTTCCCGCACGGCGCGGAGACGATGCTCGACCACCCCGAGGTCGATCTCGAGGGCGTGGAGCGCGTGGCGGGGAAGACGTTCCGGTGGGAAGGGGTCTACTCGCAGGACATGAACTCGCGAACGACGCTCCGCACCGAACTCAACGTCTTCGAGCGGTTCCAGCCGGAACTCCCGGCGCGGCTCCGCTCGCTTCGAAACGTCTTTCTCGCGAACATCGATCCCGTCCTCCAGCGGCGCGTGCTGGAGCAGCTCACGCACCCGCGCCTCGTCCTGGCCGACACGATGAACTTCTGGATCCAGAGCAAGCGCGAGGAGCTGCTGAAGACGCTCCGCCACGTCCGCATGCTCCTCATCAACGAGGAGGAGGCGCGCGAACTGACCGGCGAACCGCTCACGCACCGCGCGGCGCGCGCCATTCTCGAACTCGGCCCCGAGACGGTGGTCATCAAGCAGGGCGAGCACGGCGCCTTCCTCCAGAACGCCGAGACCTACTTCGCCTGCCCCGCCTTCCCGACCGAGAATCTCGTCGACCCGACCGGCGCGGGGGACACGTTCGCCGGCGGCTTCTTCGGCGCGCTCGCGCGCATGGGGCGCGTCACCGACCTGAACCTGCGGCGCGCCGTCGTCTACGGCGTCGTGCTCGCCTCGTTCACCGTGGAGGGTTTCGGCGTCACCGGCCTCCTTCGCGTGGAACGGGAGGAGATTCTCCGGCGCGCCGAGGCGATCATGGGGATGACGGCGTTCAGCCTCGACGACACGGCGCGACTCCTTCGGTGACCCGGCCGGCCGCCGACGGTGTCGGATGATTGACGCATCCGAGCGTCCCCTCGGGCTAGAATCGCGGCGTAACACGTTCTCGTCGGCCACGGATGGCGGACAGCCGGGATGGCATGCCGGTTGCCTTGCTCCCCGATCCGGCCACTCGCATCGCCTTCGAAGGGGAGGACTCATTTGGCGCCCGTGAACGCGGCCACCGCCACGCCGACGCCGACCGTCGCGACGCGCACGCGCTCGTGGCTCCCGCGCGCCGCGTGGTTCGTGGTCCCGTCGTTTCTCGCCGCGCTGCCGTTCCTCCTCGCGCTCTTCGGCGGTCCCGAGATCAAGCAGATCCGCTGGGACGTCTGGGGCGTCGCGGTCTGGTTCGTGCTCCTCCTGGCGGCGGAGGCGCTCCCGATTCCGCTGCCGCGCGGCGGCACGGTCACGGTGGCGTCGATCCTCGACCTCGGCGCGATCCTCCTCTTCGGCCCGTGGGTGGCCGGCGCGCTCGACCTCGTGACGACGATCCCCGCGCAGATGCTCCTCCTGCGGCAGAAGGGGAGCGTGGCGGCTCTGAACGCCGGGCTCTACGCCTCGACGACGATCCTCGCCGGCGCGGCGTATCTGGCGGCGGGCGGCGCGATCGGCGCGCCCCGGCTTCCGCACGACCTCTGGCCGATCCTCCTGGGCGGCTCGCTCTACTTCGCGCTCAACACCGGATGGGTCAGCGTGGTCCTCGGCGCGAAGACGCACGAGTCGGCCCTCACCATCTGGCGCCAGCAGTTCCGCGACGGCGTTCCGCAGGCGTTGCTCGCCATCGGCTTCGGCCTCCTCTTCGCGCAGGTGCGCGCGGTGGCCGGGATCGGCGGCGTGCTCCTCCTCGTCGTGCCGCTCGTGCTGGCGCGGCACGCGCTTCGGCTCTACGCCGATCTGCGCGAGGATCTCGTCTCCTTCGTCCGCGCGTTGAGCGTCGCGCTCGACGCGGTCGATCCCTACACGCACGAGCACTCGGTCCGCGTGGCCGACTACTCGGTGCGCCTCGCGCGCCATCTGGGGCTTCCGGAGTCGGAGGTGGAAACGATCCACTATGCGGCGCTGGTGCACGACATCGGCAAGATCGCGCAGCGCCCCGACGTGATTCGAAAGCCGACCTCACTCGACGACGAGGAACGCCGCGTCATGATGCGTCACCCCGAGGCGGGTGCGCGCATCGTGGGGGAGATCCGCTCGCTTCGCGCGGCGGCGGTCATGGTGCGGACGCACCACTGGCGCCCCGACGGAAAGGGCTACCCCCCGGGCCTGAGCGCGGCCGACGTGCCGCTCGGCGCGCGCATCATCAATGTCTGCGACGCGTTCGACGCCATGACCTCCGACCGGCCCTACCGCCGCGGGCTCGCGCCGGCGAAGGCGATCGGGGAGCTGCGCCGCCACATCGGAACCCAATTCGACGCCGACCTGGTCGGCGCCCTGGCCGACTTGCACGAGGCGGGACTTCTGGGGACGGAAGACTCCGAGGCCGCCACCATCGTGGAGGAAGTTCGATGAGCCGCTACGAGGACGCGGGCGTCAACATCCGGAAGGGTGAAGAGGCCGTCGCGCGCATCAAGGAGCACTGCCGGACGACGTTCGGTCCCGGCGTCGTCGGCGACGTCGGCGCCTTCGCGGGCGCCTTCCGCGTGCCGGGCGCGCCGGGGAAGATCTTGCTGTCGAGCATCGACGGCGTCGGCACGAAACTGAAAGTGGCGATCCTCTGCGACCGACACGACACGGTCGGTTACGACCTCGTCTGTCACTCGGGGAACG
>DASTSZ010000088.1:0-4382 GCA_035760425.1 Candidatus Eiseniibacteriota bacterium
ATGGTCTTCGTGACGGTTTCCTCGTCCGAGCCGTGACCATCGATCGTGCAGAGCACGTCGATCTTGTCGCCCGGGAGGACGAAGCCGCTGACGCCCGAGACCTGGTTCACTTCGAGACTCGTGGCGCGCATGCCGGGGTGAACCAGCATGGAGAGGCCGCCGCCGCGCGACGAAAGCTTCAGATCGGTGATCGGCTCACGCGCGGCCATGAAGATCTTCGTCGTCTGGCCGGCGACCGAATCGATGCTCGAGAAGGCGCCGTTCGGCACGCTCTCCTTGGGATAGCGCACGACGCGGAGCTGCGCCCGGTCGAGCTTGGTGCCGAAGGTGAGATCCGTCGCGGTCACGACGACCGGGACGAAGTTCTTCGACGTGTTGACGGCCACCTGCGTGGCCGTGGCCTTCAGGCCGGCGTAACCCGCGAGGGCCGCCAAGAGGCCCAGCACCAGGGCCAACGTGAGCGTGGTCTTCGATCGAGACATGTTTCGGACTCCTCCTCTCGTCAGCCTTCGAACCGCATCACCGTCTGGCCCGACATCGGGATCGTGTTCCCGTAATCGCCGTTGACCAGAGCGAAGACGCCCGGGGTGATGAACGTGAACGTCGTGGTCACGGTGACGGTGACCATGTTGTTGATGGGTCCCGTGATCTGCACCGAGGAGGCCGTCACGCCGCTCGACGCCAGGACTTCATTCACCTTTTCCGTTACGAGATCCGCGTCGGGCGACGTGACGACCGCGATGCGCGCGCCCTCACGAGCCGCCTGGTCCAGGACGCTCTTCGTATGGAAGGCGCGACCGAAATCGAGCATTCCCATCGTCAGAACCAACAGCAGCGGCAAGACGAACGCCGACTCGATGAGCGCGACGCCCGACTCCGGATTTCGACGGCAGTTTCTTCCGTCTCCCGGTTTATCGGCCGGGGCCGGAGCGTTCCATAGCTTCATCGGATACCTCCCAGGGGGGGGCCCCACGCGACCCAAACGGTGGCGAGTGCGATCGCCACGCCGAACGGAAGTTTCAAACCGGACGTCCCGGGCCGCGCCAAGGGGGCGCCGGTGGCCTTGAAGGCCATCCAGCGCGCCAAACCGAGCGAGCGGCTGAGGACGACGCCGAGGCGCCCCTTCAGGAGCGCGAACAGGAGGCCGAGGACGCCTCCGACGACCAAGGAGAGAAGGCCCGCGAGCAGCGCGGTGGGCCAGCCGAGGAACGCGCCGACCGCCATCAGGAGCTTCACGTCTCCGGCTCCGGTCGCCTTGAGGAGGTAGCCCGGGAGAAGCAGGGCGCCCGCCACCACGGCACCGAGAGCGGAAAGGAGAAGGCCCTGTCCGGCCTGGGTCGCGCCGTGTAGTGCGAGCGCGAGTCCCAGGGCCGGAAGGGTTAGTGCGTTCGGGATCCTGCGTTCACGCAGGTCCCAGTAGGTCGCCGCGCAGCACACCAGGACTGCACCGCCAGTCATCCAGTGAGAGGTATGCACGGGACCTTGGTTCCTTTGCCTTACGGGGTGACGTCGGTAAGCGCGTCGACGGCCGACTGGTACGCGCCTTCGACGGCCGTGCTGAGGCCGAGGGGATCCGCGATGATGACGGCCAGCGCGATGGCAGCCACGAACGCCGCCAGAAGGCCGTACTCGATGAGATCCTCGCCACGCTCGTCCTGGATGAAGCTCTTGAGATTCAACATGGGGTCGTTCCTCCGCTTGAGGTGTTCACCTTTGCCTGTCCCTCGGTCCGATCTCATTTCGGTCCCTACCGAGCCAGGCTGCTCTCTGATGCGTCTTCGGCTTCTCCTCCCCGCCGCGGGAAGCAGCGCCTCTGCGCACGCGCTCTATCTGTTTGGCAAGTTCCGGGCCGCGCCGAAATTCTCTTCGCGACGGTCCGGTAAGGAGAGAGGCGGCAGCGGGTTGGTTAGGTCGAACACCTGGCGCCGCGGGGGGCGACTTGCACTTCGCGATTCGGATTTGGGGGAGATTCCCCAAGCGCTGGTCGGAATTGCCCCCAATCCCTCAACCCGGTAGGATCAAGGGGCTACGACCCTTCGCACGTCCACCCTTCACGCCTGGAGATTCCATGAGCCGCGAGGCCGCCTTCGACTATCTCGACCAGAACCAGACCCGCTTCGTGAACGAACTCATGGAGTTCCTGCGCATCCCGAGCATCAGCGCGCATCCGGAGCGCGACGCGGACGTGCTCGCGGCCATGGAGTTCGACAAGCGGAAGCTCGAGTCGCTCGGCTTCAAGACGGAGGTCTGGCCGACGCGTTCGCACAAGGGGCTCTACGCCGAGCGGATCGAGGATCCGTCGCTCCCTACGGTCCTCATCTACGGTCACGTCGACGTGCAGCCGGTCGACCCGCTCGATCTCTGGACGACGCCCCCCTTCGACCCGCAGATCCGGGACGGTTCGATCTGGGCGCGCGGCGCCGACGACAACAAGGGTCAGCACTACGCGCAAATCGCGGGCGTGGAATCGGTTCTGAAGACGGCCGGCAAACTCCCGGTGAACGTGAAGTTCATCATCGAAGCCGACGAGGAGTTCGACGGCGAGGCGATCACCCTCGAATTCCCCAAGCACATGGACAAATTGCGCTGCGACGTCTTCGTCGTCGCGGATTGTGCGAGCCCGAGCCTCGAGCACCCTGCAATTTGCACGACGCTCCGCGGCATCGTGACGACCGACATCACGATCACCGGCTCGAAGGGTGATCTTCATTCGGGCGAGTGGGGCGGCATGACCTACGAGCCGATCGACGTGCTTCGGTGGGTGCTGCAGAACCTGAAGGACTTCAAGACCGGGAAGGTGCTCGTGCCGGGCTTCTACGACGACGTCGTCGTGCCGGGCGCCGAGGAGCGCCGCGCCCTGGCCGCCGGCCCGTGGAAGGACGCGGAGAAGGCGAAGGAAATCGGGGTCGCGCGCCTCTTCTCGGAAGAGGGCTACACGGTCCGCGAGGCGGGCACCGTCCGCCCGACGCTCCAGGTGAACGGGATCCTCGGCGGCTACACCGGCGGCGGCTTCAAGACCGTCATCGGGAACAAGGCGATGGCGAAGGTGAGCATGCGCCTCGTCCACAACCAGAACGGCGAGAAGATCTACCAGTCGTTCGTGAAATACGTGACCGAGCTGGTCGGGGACATGGGGACGGTGACCTTCGGCCGCTACGGCGACGGCCGCCCCTTCCGCGCCGACATGAACGATCCCTACGTCCAGGCCGGGCTGAAGGCGATGGAGGCGGGCTACGGGAAGAAGGCCGTCATCTACAACATGGGCGGCTCGATCCCGATCGTCGCCCCCCTGGTCGAGGCGACCAAGGCCCGCTGCGTCATGATGGGCTTCGGGTTGCCGGGGGACAATCTCCACGCTCCGAACGAGCACTTCCGGCTCGAGGCGTTCCGGAACGGCTCCCGGGCGGCGGCGGCCTACCTATATGAGGTGGCGGCCCGGATCGGGGCCCCGGCGGGGGCCTAGGGGGGCGGGGAAAAAAATTCGCACCCCTAAGTCGTTATGGTAGCGCGCGTCCCCAGGATGGGAGTATCGTTCCGTTCGAAGGCGCATCCGAACCACTAGGATCCCGATTCGGATGCGCCTCGGCCAAGGAAGGCCGAAACGCATCGCCCGGGTCCATCGAGATGTCATGGACCACGTCAAGGATGACGGGGCGCGTACGGCGCGGCACGCCACGGAGCTCGCGGTTCTCACCGGCACCCGACTCCAACGAGCCGAATCGGCGCGCCCCTCTCTCTCCGGTGAAGTCCCCCGAACCGCCCGCCGCTACGAAGACTATCTCGCCGTGATCTTCAAATCCGCGAAGTCCGCCACCGTGTCGTCTTCCGTCCAGAGCCCCACGGTTCCCCGAATGAATCGCTCGTCGCGCAGCATCATCTTCTCCGCGCCGTCGTAGAGGACGTAGAGCCTCTCGCGCTCGCGGCGAATGCCGAGCGTGTGCCACTCGCCCGCCGCCGGCGCCGCGTCGATCTTCTGCATCTTGAGGTCGCGCCGCTTCCCCGACAGGAGATAGTGCGCGATCAACTCGTTGTCGGCGCCGCTCACGCGCACGAGATAGCCGTTCCGTCCTTTCGGATCCACCTGGAAGAGGACGCCGACGGAGGGATCGATTTCGCCTGAACGGATCCGGAATCGGACGGAGACCTCGCCGTTCTCGACGGTCGGCTTGAGAAGACGGATCCAATTCGCGGCGCGCGCCTCCTCGCCCGAGGTTTGGCGGAGGAGTCGCGAAACGTTTCGCGCGGCCGGCGCCGCGGCGGAGTCTCCGCCGGACGGCAGCGAAGCGGCATCGGCCTGCGCCGCCGCCGCCGAGTCCTCGAGCACGACCCACTCGCCCGCCATCACGACCGCGCCCGACGGCGCCATCCCGAGCGTGTCGGAC
>DASTSZ010000089.1:0-6471 GCA_035760425.1 Candidatus Eiseniibacteriota bacterium
CGAACATGTAGAGGAACTGCCGCTTCTCTCGGATTTCCGGAAAGACGCGCTCAGCCGGCTCGTCGAGCCACTCCGTGTGGAGGTGGAGCTGCACCTCCTGCCTCGCGCTTCGAATGAGGCCCACGATCTCGTCGAGCGGCCCTCGCCCGAAGCGCAGCGCGAAGAGAGGCTCCACGAAGAACGCGGCCGTCAGCCCGTGGTCGTTCAGCATCTTGAATTGGATCGGAAGGCCGTAATCGCCGCGCGAGGTCGGTCCGTAGACGTAGCGCCGGAACGCGTCGGGGAACTTCCGATCGAGGTCCGACCAGCCGTTGCACCAGACTTCCGTGTCGACCGTGAGGAAGACGTCCATGGGCCGCCTTTCAGCCGTTCCGTGGCGGCGCGTCGCGCCGCGTGGCGGCGCCGCCGAGCCGGGCCGCGAGCGAGCGCGCCGCGCCACGCCATGCGCGACGCAGGGCGAACCAAGCGTCCATGACGGCTGGTCGCGGGTCGCGCCACGAGAAGATGTAGAACGTCGTCCGCGGATCGAGCATCTGCGCGACGAACGAGGCGATCGTGGCGATTCGGCCGAACCGAAGCGAGCGATTCTGAATCGCCCCCGGCCGGAGCACGATGATCGCAAGGCGCTTCATCTCCGGGCTCGCGTGCATGCAGCGCACGCCGACGCGATAGGTCGCAGGCCCCGGATCGACGCCTTTTCCCAGCAGCGCATAGGTGAACCAGCCGAAGTGCGCACCCGCGTGGTGCGCCAGCGGAAGACTTCCCCAGAAGCGGCCGTTGATCTCCATGAGGACCGAGCGCCGCGTCGCCGCGTCGTGCCGGTACTCCACCATCGCCGGCCCGGTCCAGCCGATCCGCCGAAGCAACTCGACCGACTTCTCGAGGAGTTCCGGCTCGGAATCGAGCGAACGGCTCTCGCAGAGGCTCGACGCGCCTCCTTCGGGCGGGCACTCGTGCACGCGGAGATGCTGGAAGCGAAGGCGCGCTTTCCCCTCGAGCATGAAGATCATCTGCCCGAGCCCGACCCCCGGGCAGTAGGACTGCACGAGCGGATAGACGCCGACCTTCCGATAGGGCTCGAGCGTGGCGGTCAACTCGCGCGCGTCGTAGCAGTAGCGGTACTTGTCGCTCCGGAGCCCGTGCGCGTGCAGGAGCGGCATGCTCTCGTTCTGCCGCGCCCACTTCAGGACGACCGGATATTCCAGCGTGGGGGCGAGCGCGGCGATCTGCTCGAACGTCTCGGGTTCGACCGCCCACGGCGTCGCGATGCCGACCTCGCGGGCGAGCGCGTAGACGCGGCTCTTGTCGAGAACCACCGCCAGCTTGTCGGCGTCCGGGATGAGCAGCTTGAGGCCCGGGAGCGACGCGCGGTGCTGATGGAGCCAGAGGAGATCGGGCTCGCTGACCGCCATCAGCGTCGCGACGCCGTGCTCCCGCGCCAGGCCGTTCAGATGCGCGAGGCGGGCGCTCGTCTCCCGCGGCGTGACGCTCCCGTGATGGAGGTCGCGGGAGTAGAGCCCCACGGCCTCCGCGGAATAGCCGACGCCGTAGACCTCCACCCCGTGCGCCTTCAGTTCGCGAACGAGGGCGAGTCCGATCTGCGTGTCGATTCCGAGCACGATGACGCGATCGGTGCCGTTCGCGGCGCGCGCCATCTCAGCCCTCCATCCAGCGCCGGAGCGCGCGCTTGACACCCTTCGGCATCCGGAATCCCCCGGCGGTGAGCCGGCGATGGACGGCGTGCGACAGATCCATGAAGCCGATGCGCGCCTGCGCGGCCGCGCGCTCCATCGGCGAGAAGTCCGCCAGCGGCCGGTCGCCCTTGTAGAGCGCGAAGGCGCCCTCGGTCAGGCAGTCGAGGACGAAGGCTTCCGTGAGCGCGCCCGTGCGCGTGAGCCGGATGTGGATCGGCGAGAAGTCGGCGCGTTCGTGGAAGTCCATGCCCGCGAGCGCCACCGCCTTCGGCCGCGCCGCGCGCACCCGCTCGTAGAAGCGCTCCCCGGCGCGCCGCGGGAGGTGGTGCCCGTCGTACTTCGTGTTGACGACTTCCACGCCGTCGCAGCGCTCGATCACCCAGGCCGGGTAATCGTAGTTCGCCTTGATCGGGTGGGCGCAGACGCAGAGGCGGGCCGCGGCGCGGAGCGAGTCGAAGACGCTCCGATCCGAGGCGAAGTCGACGCGTACGCGGTCGAGGCCGAGGAAGTAGATCGTGAAGCAGTCCATCTCGATGCCCGGCACGAAGACGAAATGTCCGTCGGAGTGCGCGCGGCAGCCGTCGACGATGCGATCGACGTCGGCCTGCGTCAGGCGCTCCACGTGCTCGGTGATGCAGACGAAGCTCAATCCGCGCCCCGACAGGAAGTCGCGCAGTTCGGGATACGTGAGCCGTCCGTCGTAGGAGTTCTTCGAATGGGCGTGGACCGTGCCCCGTACGGCCTCGGTCATCGCGCGAGCAGCTCCGGCGCGTGGCCCGGCTCCGCGAGACGATCGAGCGGATAGGGTTCGCCGCCGCGCCGCCGGAACGCCGCCCAGGCCTCTTCCAGCGCACCGGCCATCTTCGAGCGGTAGGCGCCCGCGCCGAACTCGAGCGAGCGGGCGCGAAGCACGCCCGGATCGAACGCGCGACGCTCGAACGCGTCGAGCGCGGCGTGGAGGCCGGCGTCGGAAGCGTCGTCGTAGAGCACGCCGCAGTCGCTCGTCACCACCTCGCGCGCGCCCCCCTTCCCCAGCGCCACGACCGGGCGGCCCGACGCGAGCGCCTCGACCGGCGCGATCCCGAAATCCTCCTCGTGCGCCTGGATCAGGGCGCGGCACTCGCGGTACGCCGCTCGCAAATCCTCCGCCGAGAGCCAGCCGTCGAACCGCGCGCCGGGTCCCGCCATCGCGCGGAGCCGGGCCTCCTCGGGCCCGGTGCCGACGATGCGAAGCCCCACGCCGCGCGCCGCGCAGACGCGGATGGCGCGCTCCACGCCTTTGTAGGGCACGAGGGCGGAGACGACCAGGTAGGGCGCGTTCGCCGCCGCGGGCGACGCGGCGGGGGTGAACCCGTCGGTGTCGGCCGGAGGGTGGATGACGCGCGAGCGGCGGCGGTAGTGCTTGGCGATCCGGTCGCGCACGTGCGCCGAGTCGGCGAGGAACCAGTCGACGCGGTCGGCGCTCACGCGGTCCCAGAGGCGGTAGTAGTGGCCCAGGAGCGGCGCGGTGGCGCGCGAAAGGGGGCTCCCCTTCCCGGGGCCGAAGTACTCGGGATAGAGATCCCAGAAGTAGCGGACGGGCGTGAAGCAGTAGCAGACGTGGAGCGTGTCGGCGCGCGTGACGACGCCCTTCGCCACGCAGTGGCTCGTGGAGACGACGAGATCGTACGCGCTCAGGTCGAACGACTCGATCGCGAGCGGGAAGAAGGGCGCGTACCAGCGGTAGTGCCGCCGCCCGCCCGGCCAGCGCGCGATCCAGGATTCGACGACGCGGCGGTTCTCGATCACCGGCGCGACGGTGCCCTTTTGATGGACGAGCGTGTGGAGATCGGCCGCGGGAAACATCGAGGCCAGGACTTCCAGACACTTCTCGCCGCCTCGCATCCCCGTCAGCCAATCGTGGACGAGGGCGACGCGCAATCCCCGCAGCGATGCGGGAAGGCCGTCCGTGGCGCTCATGTCGAGGTCAGGAGGCCGCCGCGGGCGACGCGCTCTCGAGCCGGCCCGCCATGTCGCGGAGACGGCGCGCCGTCGTCTCGCGCCCGAGGAGAAGGATCACGTCGAAGATGCCGGGGCTCACCTTCTTCCCGGTGAGCGCGATGCGCGCCGGCATGACGAGATCGCCGAACTTCACGCCCGCCTCCGCGGCGAGCGCGCGCGACGCCTGGTCGAGCGGATCGTGCTCGAACACCGGAATCGTCTCCACGAGGTCGGCGAAGCGCCGGAGCCGCCCGGCCGCGCCCGCCTTCGCCTGGAGCTCCGCCCAGGGCCCGGGCTCCGGCTCCACGCGGTCGACGAAGAGGTAGGCGGCGTAGTCGAGGAACTGCTGCGGGCGCTTCATCCGGTCGCCCACCGCGTCCACCGCGCGCTCGAGCGCGACGCGGTCGGCGTACGCGGCCGGCGGGAGGCCGTTCGTGGCGCGAAGGTGCGCCGCGACCATATCGGCGCGCGTGGCGAGCGGGAGCGCGCGGAAGTACTCGCCGTTCATCCAGTCGAGCTTCTCGTAGTTGAAGATCGCGGGGTTCTTGGAGACGCGCTCCAGCGAGAAGACCTGGGCGAGTTCCTCGATCGTGAAGATCTCGCGCTCGCCGTCGAACGCCCAGCCGAGGAGCGCGAGGAAGTTCACGAGCGCCTGCGGCAGGTAGCCCTCGTCGCGGAATTCGGTGACGGCCTGGGCGCCGTGTCGCTTCGAGAGGCGCGTGCCGTCGGGGCCGAGGATCATCGGCACGTGCCCGAAGATCGGCGGGGCGAGTCCGAGCGCCTCGTAGAGTCGGATCTGGCGCGGCGTGTTCGAAATGTGATCGTCGCCGCGGATGACGTGCGTGATCTCCATCGCCGCGTCGTCGACGACGGCCGCGAAGTTGTAGGTCGGGTGCTGGTCGGCGCGGAAGATGACGAGATCGTCGAGGGTGGCGTTCTGGAACGTCACGTCGCCCCGCACGGCGTCGGGCCACGTCGTGCCGCCCTCGTCGGGCATGCGGTAGCGGATCGCGTGCGGCTCGCCCTTCGCGGCGCGCGCGTCCGCCTCGCCGGGCGGAAGCGCGAGACAGGTGCGGTCGTACTTCGGCGGCTCGCCCCGTCCGAGCGCGGCCTCGCGGCGCCGCTTCAACTCCTCGGGCGAACAGAAGCAGCGGTAGGCCTTCCCTTCCGCGAGGAGACGCTTGGCCGCGTCCGCGTAGCCCGCGAGGCGTTCGCTCTGGAAGTAAGGGCCGTGGCTCCCGCCCGCGTCCGGACCTTCGTCCCACGTGAGCCCGAGCCAGCGGAGTCCTTCGAAGATCGCGCCGACCGACTCCTGCGTGGAGCGCTCGCGGTCGGTGTCCTCGATGCGGAGGATGAACGTGCCGCCGTGGCGGCGCGCGAAGAGATAGTTGAACAACGCGGTGCGCGCGCCGCCGACGTGTAGGTAGCCCGTCGGGCTCGGCGCGAAACGCACGCGAACCGGTCCGCTCATGAACGCTCCTCGAGAGAAGGATGGAACTCGGGATGATGCCGGGCTCGCGCCGCGCGCCGAGCCGCGAGGCTCAGCGAATCAGCGCCAGCTTCCGCGAGAAGGACGTCCGGCCGATCTCGGCGCGAAGCAGATAGACGCCCGACGCGAGCGGCGCGCCATGATCCGTGCGACCGTCCCAGCGGACCTCATGATAGCCGGGATCGTACCGACGCGAAACCAGCGTCGACACGAGCCGCCCCGAGACGTCGAAGATCCGCAGGCGCACCTCGGCGCGCTCGGGCCCCGGGACGCCGAAGCCGATTACGGTCGAGGGGTTGAAGGGGTTGGGCCGGTTCGGCGCGAGCCAGGGGCGCGCCGGCGGCGCGGCCGAGGGGGGCGGCGCCGGCGGCGGATCGGCGTGCGTCAGGATCGGGAAGGTCGCGAGGCCCGTGTGCCAGTTGTCGTGGCGCCACATCGGCCAGGGCGCCGCCAGGAGCGAGAAGAGGCCGGGATAGCGCCAGACGTGGAGCCGTCGGTCCCAACCGGCGAGCGCGATCTCGGTGGCGCCGTCGCCGTCGAGATCCCAGATCGCCGGCGTCGTCCTCGCCTCGGCGCCGATCTCGATCGGGAATCCGCTCACCGCGGCGCCGTCGTAGCCGTACGCGTAGAGACGCCGGTCCTCGGCCGCGATCAGGATTTCCGGAGTGCCGTCGCCGTTCAGATCGGCCACCGCCGGGCTCGCCTCGGTGGCCGCGCCCGTCGAGAGCGAGGCGAAGCCGGCGAGGACGGCGCCGCTCGCGTCGTAGGCGCGGAGCGCGCCGTTCGCTCCCGCGGCCACCACGTGGAGCGTCGGATCGCCCAGGTGCGCGCGGAGGCGCGCCAGCGCCACCGACGGCGCGCGCCCGTTGCCGGTGGTCGATTCGAGGAGGCGCGGCCAGCCCGGCGCCCGCGCGCCGCCCGCCGTCAGGACGTAGACGCTGTCGGCGGTGGAGGTCACGACGATCTCGCGGTTCCCGCCCGGCACGATGTCGCCGATCGCCGGCGACGAACTGAAGGCGCCCGTCGCGAGGAAGGGCCAGCCGGCGAGCACCCCGTCGTGGTGCATGACGTAGACGCGCGCGCCCGAGGTGCCGAAGACGATCTCCCGGACGTTGTCGCCGTCCAGATCGGCGATCGCCGGCGAGGAGATGACCGTGCCCGACGGGACGAAGAGCACGCCGTCGGTCGCCGGATTGGCGTCGCCGTCGCGGACTTCGCTGCCGTCGGCGTGCCAGGCGTAGAGCCGCGCGGCGTTCGACCCGATGACGATGTCGGGAAGCCCGTCGGCGTCGATGTCCCCGATCGCCG
>DASTSZ010000090.1:0-3507 GCA_035760425.1 Candidatus Eiseniibacteriota bacterium
ACTGGGACGACTCATGGGACGGCTGCGTCGAGATCCAACCCGACTCCGACCGCGCTCGGCTCATGAAGGCGGCCGGGGAGAATGCGGTCGTCGTCATGCGCGGCTGGCGGCGCCGGAATCCCGATCTCATCGTGCCGGCTGCGCGAGACACTGCCATATCAGAGGCTTCGATGGTTCGACGGCGGGCATTCGCGGAAGCCCTCCGACGCGAGATGGGCCACACCTTCAGCGTCGACTCGATGGCGGTCTCGATCGCGTCCGATAGCATCGGAGCCTCGGGCGCCGTGCTTCGCAGCCGCTACTGGCTCGCGCGCTCCGTCCGAACTGGGAAAGGGCCGATCGCGCGCCGGATCGGGTGGGTCGACTATCGCGAGCAGTGGTGGCGACTGGGCGAGCGTTGGGTGTTCGGGGACATCGAAGCGGTCGGTGAACTTACATGGGAACCCGGCGCCGAGCTTGCCGACGCCGACCGATTCCCGAGCCGTACGGGCAAGAGCATGTCGCCGATCGCGATCGACGAGAGGTTGCGCGAGGCGCGACGGCTTCTCGAGCATGGATTCGATGAGGAGCATGGCGAGCTACGCCCCGAAGCGGCTTCGCAACCGGTGCCGTTGAAGACGGTGCAACCGAACTACCCCGAGTTCGCCAGAGAGGCCCGGATCCAGGGAAAGGTCGTACTGCGGGTGCTGGTCGGGGTGGATGGGGAGGTCAAGAGCATTCGGGTATCCCACGGCATTACCGGCCTCAACGAGGCCGCCCTCGATGCCGTCAAACGCTGGATCTTCGAACCCGCCTTCGACGAGGAGGGGAATCCGATCGCCGCCTGGGTCGACGTGCCCATCGACTTCCACCTCTAGCCGCTTCACCCCCGCTTGACTCGTCCCGTCCCGATTGCTAGCATGACTTGTGCACCGTCTCTCGTCCCCCACCGAGACACGCGACGCGACTGTGCGACCGCGGCTCAGCGCCGTCGGGATCATCCCGGCGAGACTCCACTCCACCAGACTCCCCGAAAAGCCCTTACAAGACCTCGGCGGGAAGCCGCTCGTCGTTCGTGTCTGGGAACAAGCGCGCGCCGCGACCCGGCTCCGCGATCTGTGGGTCGCCACCGATAGCGATAAGATCGCCGCCGTCGTCCGCGAGGCGGGCGGGCAGGCGCTCCTGACGAATCCCGATCACCCGGCGGGGCTCGACCGCGTGGCGGAGGCCGTGAAACTCCTCTCCGACGCGCCCGCGCCCGATCCCCAAACCGTCTTCGTGAATCTACAAGGAGATGAGCCGTTCGTGGAGCCGGGGGCGATCGATCACCTGGTGGGGCTCTTCGAGAATCCCGACGTCCGCATGGCGACGTTGGCGGCGCCCTTTCCCGACGCCGACGTGCAGACGCCGAGCCGCGTGAAAGTCGTGCTCGACCGGGAGGGACGCGCGCTCTATTTCTCTCGCGCGCCGATTCCGGCGGGGTACGGCGGCGAAGCGCCGGCGCTCCTGCATCTCGGCATCTACGCCTATCGGCGCGACACGCTCCTCCAGCTCGCGCGGCTCCCGGTGGCGCCGCTCGAGCGGGCGGAGCGCCTGGAGCAACTCCGCGCGCTCTGGAACGGCATACCCATTCATGTGGCCGTGGGCGATTGGACCGCCTTCGGCATCGACACCCCCGAGGATCTCGCTCGGGCCCGCACGCGTTTCCGGGAAGGGAGAGGGACCTCATGACTAAATTCATCTTCGTGACGGGGGGCGTCGTCTCGTCGTTGGGGAAGGGGATCGCGGCGTCCTCGATCGGCACGCTCTTGAAGAGCCGTGGCCTCAAGGTCTCGCTGCAGAAACTCGACCCCTATTTGAACGTCGACCCGGGGACGATGAGCCCCTATCAGCACGGGGAGGTCTACGTCACCGACGACGGCGCCGAGACCGACCTCGACGTCGGCCACTACGAGCGATTCCTCGGCGTCTCGATGGGAAAGGCGAACAGCGTCACGGCCGGCCAGATCTACGACGCGATCATCACGAAGGAGCGGCGCGGCGACTATCTCGGTCGGACGGTGCAGGTGATCCCGCACGTCACCGACGAGATCAAGGCGCGCATGCTCGCCCCGACGCGCCGCCAGCAGGTGGACGTGGCGATCGTGGAGATCGGCGGGACGGTTGGCGACATCGAGAGTCTTCCGTTCCTCGAAGCGATCCGCCAGATGCGGCTCGAATACACGCGGCTCAACACGCTCTTCGTCCACGTGACGCTCGTGCCGCACCTCGGCGCGGCGCGCGAGATCAAGACGAAGCCGACGCAGCACTCGGTGCGAGAACTGCGCGAGATCGGTATTCAGGCGGACATTCTTCTCTGCCGCTCCGAAGTCCCGCTGCCGCAGGAGGTGAAGGAGAAAATCGGGCTCTTCTGCAACGTCTCGACGGAGGCGGTCATCGAGGCGGTCGACGTGCCCTCGATCTACGAAGTGCCGCTCATGTTCCACAAGGGCGGCCTCGACGATCTCATCGTGGACCTCCTCCACATCGAGGCGGGCCCGCCCGACCTCCGCGCCTGGCAGGCCTTCTCCGACCGCATGAAGGCGGCGAAGGACGTGGTCACGATCGCCGTGGTCGGGAAGTACACGCAGATCCGCGACGCCTACAAGAGCATCTCGGAGGCGATCATCCACGGCGGCGTGGCGAACGGGGTCCAGGTGAAGATCGACTGGGTCGACTCGGAGAAGGTGGAACTCGACGGCGCGGAAGCGCTCCTCGGCGGGGCGCACGGGATCCTGATCCCGGGCGGCTTCGGCGATCGCGGCGTGGAGGGGATGGTCCTCGCGGCGCGGTACGCCCGCGAACGAAACGTCCCGTTCCTCGGCATCTGCCTCGGCATGCAGTGCGCGGTCATCGAGTTCGCGCGCGACGTGGCCGGGCTGGCGGGCGCCGACTCCTCGGAGTTCGAGGCGGCCACGCCCCATCCGGTCATCGATCTCCTCCACGAGCAGCAGGGCGTCGACCAGAAGGGCGGCACCATGCGCCTCGGCGCCTACGAGTGCGCGCTCACCGCGGGAACGCACGCGCGCGAGGAGTACGGCGCGGCGACCGTGGCGGAGCGCCATCGCCATCGCTACGAGTTCAACAACGCCTACCGCGAGCAGCTCGAGTCGAAGGGGCTCCGCGTGACGGGGCTCTATCCGGAGAAGTCGCTCGTCGAGATCGTGGAACTTCCCGAGCACCCCTGGTTCGTGGGCGTCCAATTCCATCCCGAGCTTCGCTCGCGCCCGTCGGAGCCGCATCCGCTCTTCCGCGGATTCCTCCGCGCCGCGAACGACGAGCGCCGCCGCCGCGACGGCGGCGCGGGCAACACCGCCGCCACGCGCGCCTCGAGCGCCACGCGGGCGTAGGGAGGGGCTCCATGACCCGTCCGACCGTCGCGCCGGTTCCGATCGGCAAGGTCCGATTCGGCGCCGACCGCCTCTCGCTCATCGCAGGTCCCTGCGTCCTCGAGGACGAGGGGATGGCGCTCGAAGTCGCGCGCGAACT
>DASTSZ010000091.1:0-3981 GCA_035760425.1 Candidatus Eiseniibacteriota bacterium
GTTCGGTTCGGCGTTCGGCTTCTTGGGATTCGTCGGGGCGCCCATACGGATCAAGGTTCGGCTGATTCCAGCCACTCCTTGAGTCCTTTCGGGGGGCGCGCGAAGGGACTTAGCGGCGGACTTCGACCCGGGCCGGGATCGACTCGGATCCCTTGGGGACGGCCCCCAGGGCGACCACGTGAGCCGCCCGGATCTGCCCCAGGGAGCGCTTATCGTGCGTGAAGAGGATGACCTGCACCTCCTCCGCCATCTCCTCCAGGAGGGCCAGGAGGGCCCCCCGGCGGTCCTCGTCGAGGTGGGCGACGGGGTCGTCGAGGAGAAGGGGCAGCGGCTCGCGGGCCGCGAGTTCCTGGGCCAGGGAGGCGCGGAGGGAGAGGTAGAAGGCGTCCCGCGCGCCGCGCGAGAGGGAGTCGATGCCGATCGCGCCGCGGCCGCCCATGGCGAGCGTGGCGTGGAATTCGGCGTCGAGCGCGACCGAGCCGTACCGGCCCGAGGTCAGGCGGGCGAGCGTCGCCCCGGCCTTCTCGGCGATCCGGCCGACATGCTGCTCCTGATACTCGTGGACCGCCTCGCGGAGCCCCTCCAAGGCGAGCAGGAGGGCGTCGCGGTGCTTCCCTTCGTATTTGAGCGACTCCTCCTCCAGCGCGATCGTCTCGTCGAGGAGGTCGAGGTTCTCGGCGTCGCTTTCGGGGCCCCAACGGCGGACGACGCCGTCGAGCGCCTCCTGCGCGGCGTCGAGGCGCGTGCGAAGCGCCGTCGCCTCCCGCTTCAGCCGCTCGGAGGCCTCCGCGATCTTCACCGGATCCTCCTTGAACGGCGCGAGGAAGGGCGACTGCTGGAGCAGGAGCTTCTCCTTGGAACGGAGCGACGCCACGGCTTCGTCGATTTCCTTCGCTTCGCTCTCCAGGCGCTCGGGCATCGGGAGCGAGTGGAGGACCGCCGCGTGCTCGCGGCGCTCCTGATTCGCGGCCCGGAACTGCTTCACGTCGGCCAGCACGACCTCGAGCGTCCGCCCGGCCAGGAAGGGATTCACGCGGATCTCGATTTGGTCGATCTCGTGGCTCAGGGTGCGGATGTTCTCCTCGACCATCTTCACCTGACCCTCGCCCATGACGCGCGACTTCTCGGTGCTCTGCCCGAACGCGCGGCTCACGACGAGGCCCAGCACCGCGCCGAGCGCCATGGCGCCGGCCGATAGGGCGAGGTCCTTCGAGAGGCCGTAGGTCACCCCGGCCGCGATCGCGGCGAGGAGGATCGTGATGCCCATGGTGACGACGCGGGAGACGGGGCGCGTCGCTTCGAGCTTCCCGCGCTCGGTCTCCACCGACTTCAGGTGGCGGGCCCGCTGCGCGCGGAGCGTGCCGAGCCGAACCAGATCGGGCTCGACCTCCTCCGGCGCGTTCGCCAGATATCCGAGCGACTGGGCGATCTGGCGGTCGATCTCCTCGACCGCATTGCGCGCGCGGCGCGCGTTGACCAACTCGGTGCCGATGGCGGGCGCGCGCTTGAGAAGCTTCCGCTGCTCCTCTCGGAGGGAGACCCACGCGTCGAGGTCGGCCAGGAGCTGCTCTTTCCCGGCGAGATCGGCGCGAAGATCCAGCATCCGCGTATCGAGTTCTTCCCGCTCCTTCGCCCGCGACTTCACTTCGCTCAGCACCACTTCGGCGCGGGCGCGGCGCGTGCGAAGCTCCTCGAGGCGCGCGGTGCGGCTCTCGATGGAGCGATTGGTCCGCTTCCGCGACCGGGCGTCGAACGGGTGCTCCTTCGTCAGCGTGTCGAGGCGCGCGAGGAGCGCCTGCTGAATCTGCTGGTAGTCGGCTTCCACGGCGCCCGAGACGAGGTGGCGCAGCTCCGGCGAAATCTCGGTCTCGAGCGCGTTCTCGTGCACGAAGACCGATTCCCGGAAGAGCCGCTCGTCGGTGAAGCCGAGCCAACCGCGGAGGAGTTCCTCGTACTTCTCGAGATCCGAACTGCGGCCACGCGGGTTCGCCGCGCCCTTGAACAGCGTCTCGACGACCTTGTCGCCCTCGGGCGCGAGCCGGACCACCTCCACGTCGTGCGTGTCGAATCGGCGCGAGACGCGGTCGCGATCGTTCGCCGCGCGGAACGTGACCGACGCGGCATGGCGCGCCCCGCTCCAGGGACGCGAGAGCGCCTCCGCCTCGTGGGAGGCGAAGCCGAAGAGCGTCGAGACGACGGCCGATGCGAACGACGACTTCCCCGACTCGTTCGGGCCGATGACGAGATTCAGCTTCTTCGCCTCGAAGATCGCCTCGTAGGCGCTCAGGGGGCCGAAGCCCTCGATGACGACGCGCTCAAGACGCATGGCGGGGATTCTGGAATTCGGCGAGGCCGATCCGGAGCGCGAGGGTGGCGGTGCCGCGCGCCGCTTCGTCGGGCGCCTGCTCGATCTTCTCGAGCATGTTCCGGACGAAGACGCCGCGGACGGTCGCCTCTTCGCGGTAGCGGTCGAGGAGCTTCGTGTTCACGACGTAGGTGCGGTCGTCGAGTTCGAGATGGAAGAAGCGCGGCGCGAGGCGCTCCAGGAGACGCTCCGCATCGAAGACGAACGTGCTCGGGCCTTCCAGGCGAAGCCGCGCGAGTTCGCGATCGCCCGCGAAGGCGACGATGCGCTGCTCGAGCGTGGCCTCGTCGTTCAGATCGGAGGCCTGGAAATCGATGAGCGACTGCGTGAGCGTCCGCTGATTCCAGGGCGTGCGCTCCACCGAGATCGACTCGCGGCCGAGCGTGGCGGTCACGAGATAGCGCGGGCCGTCTTCGCCGAACTTCTTCCCTTCGAGCGTGCCGGGATAGACCGCGACGGCGCCGCCTTCGCGAATCTCGGAGTAGTTGTGATAGTGGCCGAGCGCGAGGTAGTGGAGGCCCGAGGCCGCGATCTCCGTCCGGTTGATCGGGAGATCGTTGCTCCGCCGCTTCCAGGTGGGGCTGTCCTCGAGCGCCGCGTGGAGCACGCCGACGTGGAAGTCGGCGAGGCCCATGGGGCGGAACTCGCCGAGCGGACGCTCGCAGACGGCGGCGTCGTAGGCGATCCCGTAGGTCTGCACGGTCAGTCCGCCGACCGAGACGCGCGGGCCGGTCTCGAGCGTCGGCGAGAGGAAGAGATGCACGTTGTTCGGGAGCCGGAGCCGGCGGTAGACCGACCGGCGATACGAGGGCGCGTCGTGGGTGCCGGGCGCGATGAGGACCGGGATCTTCGCCCGATCGAGCCGCTCGAGCGCCGTCTCGACCTGCGCCACGAGCCCTTCCTCGGGGTCGTGCGTGTCGAAGAGGTCGCCCGCGATCACCACGAAGTCGACCGGGCGCGCCTCGCCCGACGCGAATTCGACCGCGCGGAGGAAGGCGTTCAGGAAGTCGCGCGTCCGCTCCTCGCCGCGCTCGCCCAACGAAGGGAACGAGGCGCCGAGATGGAGGTCGGCGAGATGGAGGAGGCGAATGCTCATCGAACGGTCCGTTTCCCCTTCGTCGTCTTCCCGAGAAGCCGTTTCAAGTCGCGCAGCGCTTCCCGATGCGATTCGAACGCGATCGGGCGCGGCAGACGCGTGAGCGGAAAGTACTCCACTTCGCTCGCGTCGTCGCCTGCTTCGAGACGTCCCCCGACCACCCGCGCGTGGTAGAGAATCAAGACCGCGCGCGTCCGCGGATCGTCCCGACCCGCGTAGACGCCGAAGAGCCCCGTGAGACGCACCTTCAGGCCCGTCTCTTCGAGGGCCTCTCGCACCGCGGTCGTCTCGGGGTGCTCCCCGTACTCCATGAAACCCGCCGGAATCCCCCAGCAGCCGATGCGCGGCTCGTGCGCGCGGCGCGCGAGGAGAACCTCGCCCTTCCGCTCCACGATCACCCCGCAGGCGGGGACCGGATTCCGATAGGCGATGAACCCGCACTTGGGACAAGCGCGCCGTTTCACGCCGTGCTCCACGATGGCGCGCGTCCGCGTGCCGCAGAGCGGACAGTGCCGCGCTT
>DASTSZ010000092.1:0-11132 GCA_035760425.1 Candidatus Eiseniibacteriota bacterium
CGGGATTCCGATGATCGTGATGCAGAGGATCACGATGCCGATCACGCCGGTCAACACGAGCGCGATGATCCCGACGGGGATGGCGAGGACCAGGAGAACCCAGCCCAGGAGCCCCATCACGAAGGACTTGCCGAACCGCTCGTGGACGATGCTCGCCGCGTGCTCGAGCCGCTCGCGAAGGAGCAGAAGCGAGAGCCACGCCAGGAAGAGCGTGATCATGAGGCCGACGAGCACCTTCACGAGCCAGGCGCCGGTGCCGAGCATCCCGATGGCGCCGATCATCGGCCACATGCGGTTCATGTGATCGAAATCGAACTTGCCGACCGAGACGTCGCTGCCGCCGACGCTCGCGCTGTCGCTCGTCACGACTCCGCCGCCGAGGCTCACGGCGTCGCCTTCGACGACGCCCTTCCCCTTCACGTGCACGGTCCCGCCGAAGGCGACGGCGTCGCCCTTCACGCGGCCGAGGACCGTGATCGACCCGCCCATCGCCATCACGTCGCCTTCGATGACGCGACCCTCGGGGATCGTGATGTCCTCGCCGAAGCGGACGAGGTCGTTCCCCTCGGAATGGTCGAAGTCGGGCGGCTCGGGCGGCTCGGGCGGCTCGGGAATGCCCGCCTCGGTCGCGATCTGCGCCGACTTCTCGGCCTGCTGGTGCGCGCGCTCGATGGCGCGATCGATCTTGGCTTGAATCCGAGCGGAGCCGCCGGTCGTCGTCTCGCGGACGCGAACGTTGATTCCGCTCTCGTCGCTCGACACGGAGTCGGCGCCGCTCTTCACCGTCGTCTTCGTCTGCGCCAGCCCGATGGACACGGGGGCGGCGAGCGCGGCGGCGAGCACGAGGAGCGCGACGACGAATCGGAACGACATCGGGGCACGCGCGATACGCGTCCAGGAATTAAAGCGCCAAGCACGCATGGCCGATCCCTCCTTCCTGGCGGCGGGACGGTCGCAGAATCAGGTAGAGCGCGACCCCCAGGGTCAACAGCACGAGGCCGGTCGCCTGCGCTTCCGGCGAGCGGAGCGAGACGAAGACGGCGCGGGGTATGGCGGCGAGCGATTCCATCGAGCGCAGGATCTGCCGCGCGATGGGCTCGTAGAACGTGAGATCGAGCGCGAGTCGTTTCGGCACCGTGATCATCCCTTCGACGCCCGAATTGAGGGCGCGCGCGAGGGCTGAGGTCGGGTCGGGAAGTCCCCACTGCTTCGCGAGGGTCGGCCAGAAGACCATGCCGCCGATGGTGGCGGCGAAGGAGGCCGCGAGCGCGCCGGCGCCGAAGCGGGTCCAGCGGGCCTTGGCGCGTTCGGGCGCGTTCAGCGCGCGAAGGACGCGCTCCTCGAGTCCCGCGGGGACCTCGATCCCCGGCAGAGTCGCGATGCGACGCGCCACCGCCCGGTGGAATTCGAGCGTCGCCCGACAGCGCGCGCACCCTTCGAGGTGCTGATCCATCACGCGAATCACGGCGGCGTGGAGCATGCCGTCCGCGTAGGCGGTCAGTTCGCGTTCGCAGGCGTCGCAGGTCAGGTTGGCTTTCACGGCGTCGTTCCTCGGGCGTTCAGTCTGCGTCGGAGGAGCTCGTGGGCCCGGTGGAGTCTCACCTTCACCGTGCCGAGCGGGATCCCCATGGTCTCGGCGATCTCTTCGTAGGGCATCTCCTCCCGATACCGCAGGTGGAGGATGGCCCGGTAATGTTCCGGCAGCTCGACGACGAGGGCCTCGAACCGCTCCGCGGCCCACTCGAGCCGCATCCCTTCGTCGGGTCCCGGTCCCGGATCGGCCGGCTCGATCGTCGGCCCCTCCTCGTCGGAGAGATCCTCGAACGAGACGGGCCGGCGTTTCCGCCTCCGGATCGCGTCGAGCGACAGGTTCGACGCGATCTTGAAGATCCAGGATCGAAACGGCCGTTCCGGGTCGTAGGAGGCGAGGGAGCGCAGGACGCGGATGAAGGTTTCTTGCGCGACCTCCGCCGCGTCGTCCGCGCTTCCCGTGATTCGCCAGGCCAGATTCACCACCGGGGCCTGATACGCCCGGACCAGCTCGCGGTAGGCCCGCTCGTCCTTGGCGAGGCACCGCCGGATGACCTCTCTTTCATCGATCGCCACTTACCGGCTATCCATGTCGGAACGGTCACATTCTGTACGTCGATGGGGGTGGCGAGGTTTCGCCATCCTGGGGGCCTCCGAGGCGGCGGGGAGGCGCGTCCGGCGTCCCCCAGCCTTACGGGGCCGCACCGTAGGGTGCCCTCCGGGGTCCGTCAAGGCTTTTCCCTTGACGCAACACGACTTGAGCGCCTAGCGTCCGGGCCGTCATGACCCTGATTACCTCCGTTTTCGCGCGCGAAATCCTCGACTCCCGAGGCCAGCCGACCCTCGAGGTCGACGTCGCCCTTCGGGACGGCGCCTACGGCCGGGCGGCTGTTCCTTCCGGCGCGTCGACCGGCTCCCGGGAGGCGTTGGAGCTGCGCGACAAGGACCCCAAGCGGTACCTCGGCAAGGGCGTCTCGCGCGCGGTCCAGAACGTGAACGAACCCGTGGGTCCGCGCCTGGTCGGCGAGGACGCGAGCGATCAGGGCGCGATCGACCGCCTCCTTCTCGATCTCGACGGCACGCCGAACAAGCAGAACCTGGGCGCGAACGCGCTCCTCGGCGTCTCGATGGCCTGCGCCCGCGCCGCGGCCGACGCGCACGGCCTCCCGCTCTTCCGCTACCTCGGCGGCGCGAACGCGAAGGTGCTCCCCGTGCCGCTCATGAACGTGGTGAACGGCGGCGCCCACGCGGACAACAACCTCGACATCCAGGAGTTCATGATCGTGCCGCTCGGCGCGCCGAGCTTCTCCGAGGCGCTCCGGTACGGCGCCGAGATCTTCCATACGCTGAAGAAGCTCCTCCACGAAAAGGGGCTCGTGACGGCCGTCGGCGACGAGGGCGGTTTCGCGCCGAATCTCGGCAACAACGCCGAGGCGCTCGACTTCCTGGTTCGCGCCATCGAGAAGGCCGGCTACAAGCCGGGCGTCGACGTCGCGCTTGCCCTCGACGTCGCGGCGTCGGAACTCTGGGACGAGGGAACGTACCACCTCGACGGGAAGAAGGGGCTCTCCTCGAACGATCTCATCGACTACTTCGAGGGACTCGTGAAGCGCTACCCGATCGTCTCGATCGAGGACGGCATGAACGAGAGCGACTGGACCGGCTGGAAGGCGCTGACGACGCGCCTCGGCGGCGCCACGCAGATCGTCGGCGACGACGTCTTCGTGACGAACCCCGAGATCTTGAAGAAAGGGATCGAGGAGGGCGTCGGGAATTCGATTCTCGTGAAGCTGAACCAGATCGGCACCGTCACCGAGACGCTCGACGCGATCGAGATGGCGATGCGGGCCGGCTACACGACCGTCATCTCGCACCGATCGGGCGAGACCGAGGACACGACCATCGCCGACCTGGCGGTCGCCGTGAACGCCGGGCAGATCAAGACCGGCTCCCTCTCGCGGAGCGACCGGATCGCGAAATACAACCAGCTGCTTCGAATCGAGGAGATGCTGGAAGACGAGGCGCGCTACGCCGGCGCGGCCGCGTTCCGGCGCACGGCGGGCGGGGCGCGCTGACGATGGGCGCCGCGCGAGGGATCGAGCGATGATGCGGTCGCCCTACCAGAGTCCGAAGGAAGAGGCGCCGTCGCGCTTCCTCCGACGACGCCCCGAAGAGCGCCGGAAGCTCCGCTACGTCTACGTTGGGCTGGGGCTTCTCGGCGCCTGGCTCACCTATTCGTTCCTGCTGAGCGACACCGGGCTCCTTCGCATCGCGGCGCTCCGCCGCGAGAACGAAACGCTCCGGGACCGCCAGGCGGTCCTCTCCGAACGCGTCACCGATCTCGAGCGGCGCCGGAAGGAGCAGGCGAAGGATCCGCTCCTCGAGGAGCGCGTGGCGCGCGAGCGCTTCCACCTGGTGAAGAAGGACGAGATCGTCTACCGCTACCGCGAATCCGCCTCCGACAGCCTCCGCTAGACCGCCGCTTCCGCTAGACCGCCTCTTCCTCGAAGTCGTCCGCCGTCATCGCCGTCGCGGGACGTCAGGCCGGCAGGCGCATGCGGCGAAGCAGGTCTTGGAATCGCGGCTCCCCGCGGAGCGGATCGAGGCGCGGCGCCACGGCGAGCCAGGTCATGCCGCGATCCCGGGCCTCGAAGGACTGCTCGAGAAGATCGAGCGCGGCGGCCGACTCCCCCAGCGCCGCGTGGATCGCGCCGAGCGCGTAGCGAGAGATGTAGCGGCTGCTCGACGCCGCCCGCAGTTGCTCGAGGAGCGCGCGCGCGTCGGCCGTCCGGCCCGACTTGGCGTAGGCGTGGGCGAGAAGCGCCATCGCGGAGGATTCCTCTTTCGAGAGCCCGTTCGCGCGCCGGAAGGTTTCGATCGCCTCGTCGTAGCGCCCGATCTGTTCGTACGCGCCGCCGAGCACGCGAAGCGCCGGCGGGAAATCGGCTTCGCGCTCCAGCACGCGCAACTCCTGCGCGATCGCCTCGTCGTAGCGACGCGCGTAGAAATACTGGAGTCCGACGCCCGTGGTCACGATGAGGTTCGTCGGGTCGAGCCGCTCGGCGAGGCGCGCCTCGGCGATCGCTTCGTCCGGACGGCGGAGCGCCGAAAGGACGTCGGCCTTCCAGTGGTGGCCGTCGGCCAGGTTCGGGTCGAGCGCGATGCCGCGGTCGTAGGATACGAGGGCGCCTTCCCAATCCCAGTCGGCCTCGAACCGGACGCCGGCCATGGAGAAGTGCGCCTGCGCGTTCCCGTCGTCGAGTTCGAGCGCGCGCGCCGCCGCCTTTCGAGCGCGCGGGAGCGCCTCCTCCGGCGGCACCCAGTTGTAGGCGCAGAGCGTGACGTAGGCGTCGGCCAGTCCGGCGTACGCCGGCGCGAGTTCGGGATCGAGCGCGATGGAGCGGCCGAAGCTCTCGATGGCTTTCCGAACGTCGATCTCCGTGCGCCGGTTCCAGTGGAAGCGCCCGCGCAGATACTCCTCGTAGGCCTCGGGGTCGACGGGACGGGCGCGCCGCAGCCGCGAATCCTCCTGCGGGGTCAGTTGAACGCGAATCTCGTCGGCCACCGCGCGGGCGACGTCGGCCTGGAGCGCGAGGACGTCGATGAGATCGCGCTCGTAGGACTGCGCCCAGAGCGGCCGGTCGTTTCGCGCGTCGATGAGCCGCGCGGTGATGCGAACGCGTCCCGCGTCGCGCGAGATCGCCCCCTCGACGATCGCGTCGACGCCGAGTTCGCGCGCGATCTCGGGCAGCGGCCGGTCGGCGTGCTTGTAACGCGCCACCGTCGTCCGGGAAAGGACGCGGAGCGAGCGGATCTCCGCGAGCCTCGCGATGAGCGCCTCGGTCATGCCGTCGGCGAAGAACTCCTGGGCCGGTTCCCCCGAGAGGTTGGAGAGCGGAAGCACGGCGACCGACTCGATTCCCCCCGCGCGCGTCGTCGCGGCGGCGCCGCCGTTCGACGCGGACGGCGTCGCCGTCGCGAGCGCGGCGTAGTCGCCCGCCGCGGCCCGCGGGAGCGCGCCGACGCCGCGGAGCGCGGCCGCCACTTCCCGCGCGGAATCGGGGCGCCGGGCGGGCTCCTTCTCGAGAAGCGCCAGCACGAGCCGCGCGAGTTCCGCCGACGCCGGCCAGGACGCGGGCAGGACGCGCGGCGCGTTCAGGACTTCATTGATGAGCGCGGTGGCGGGCGAGGCTTCGAACGGCCGGCGGCCCGTGGCCATCTCATAGAGGAGCACGCCGAGCGAGTAGAGGTCGGTGCGCGAATCGACCGAGCGGCCGAGCATCTGCTCCGGCGACATGTAGGCGAGCGTGCCGACCACGAGATGGCGCTCGGCGTCGTCGGTCGTGTCGCTCGCGGCGAGGGCGGTGTCGCAGCGAAGCGCGAGTCCGAAGTCGAGGAGCTTGGTGCGGCCGTCGGCGCCGAGAATCACGTTCGCCGGCTTCAAGTCGCGGTGAACGATGTCGTGATCGTGGGCGGCGGCGAGGGCGTCGGCGACCTGCGCGCCGATTTCCCGGAGCGCGGCTTCGGGGAGCGGGCCGCGGCGGAGCGACTCTTGGAGCGTCTCGCCCCGCGCCAGTTCCATGACCAGGAACTCGGTGCCGTCCTCCGACGCCACGTCGAAGACGACGCTGATGCCGGGATGGCTCAATTGGGAGAGCGTGCGCGCCTCGCGCCGAATCCGTTCCCGGTCTTCGGGCGCGCCGCGGCCGGGCGTCAGCACTTTCAGCGCGACGTCGCGGTCGAGCCGCTCGTCGTGGGCGCGATAGACCTCGCCCATGCCCCCCGCGCCGAGGCGTTCGACGATCCGATATCGCGATAGCGTGCGCCCGATCATGAACCCTTGGATGCTCCGAACCCGCTCCGGGAAATGGACTTTACAGCCGGGGCCGAATGGGAGAGTATACCCCTGCGGGGTGGAGCAGCCTGGTAGCTCGTCGGGCTCATAACCCGAAGGTCAGAGGTTCAAATCCTCTCCCCGCAACCATAAGCGCCACAGGGCCGGGAGCCATCCCGGCTCTTTTTTTTGCGGCCGAAGGGCTAGGGGGGCGTCGGACGATCCTGCAGGTAGGCGCGGACGGACGCGCCCTCGCGCTCGCGGAGTCCCGCGCACTCTTCCACCGATGCGGCCATCTTCTTCAATTCGGCCTCGGTCCCGGCCGGCGAGTGCTCGGGGTCGGCGAAGAAGATGCGCGCCGCTTCCATCCGCTGGAGATCGCAGCCGCCCGCGAACCAGGGAAGGTAGATCGCGTAGAGCGAGGGGATCCGCTTCACGAGGTCGGCGTAGTGCTGGGTGATCCAGTGCCAGGTTTCGTCCTGCTGCTCCGGGCGATCGCTCAGCCATCGGAGCATGTAGGTCGGCTCCTGCGGCTTGAGGGGCCCGTTCAGCGCGTAATCGAACGCACGCGCGCGGAGGTCGGGCGATTGGAACGAGCCGATGGCGCTGAGGAGGCGTCCCCGCTCCGACGGAACGGGATCGCCCTCGAACCGCTTGCAGAAGGCGTCGAAGAGTTCGGCGTCGCCGCCGAGCGCGGCGATGCGGAGCATCGGCCCCTGCATCGACGGGTCGATGGCCTCGCCCGCGAGATAGCGCTCCGTCTCCTCTCTCGCGTAGGCGTGGAGCGAGGGGTCCTGCCCCTCCTCCGCTAGAATCGCGAAGAGGTCGGGGCGGAGCGAGGAGACGGAGGGCGACTCGTCGGGCTTCGCCTCGGCGCCGATCCGCTTCATCGCGCCGCCGAGCACGCGCCGGACGTAGTCGGCGAACGGATCGTCGAGATCCTCGGTGACGAAGTACTTCCGAATGGCGCCGACACCGCCCGCCACCGCGCTCATCACGGATGGATCCGGGTCGTCGCCGAAACCGGAGAGGAGTTGCGCGTATTCGTCGCCCCGGAGCGCGCCGCCCTGGAGGAGCGCGTAGGCGTTGAGGAGATAGCCGAATCGTTCGCGGGGCGTGAGCACGTGGACGGCGGCGCGGGCCAAGCGCGTCATCGCCTCCCCTTCGACGCGCCAACGGTAGTAGCCCGACTGATTGTCGTTGAGTTCGATCCACGCCGGCGCCGCGTCGACGCCGGGGAGTCGGATCGTCGTCTCCTCCTCCGTCAGGAGCACCGCGTGGCGCACGACGCCGCGCGCGGTCGGATATTTCATGGCGACCGGGATCTGCCAGAGGCGCGCGACCGAGTCCTGCAATCCGTACGTGAGGAAGCGCTGCTGGCGGAGGCGCAGGCGCCCGTCGTTCAGGAGTTCGCCGCGCACGATCGGAATGCCGGGCTGATTGAAGTAGGTCGAGCCGAGCGCGGCAACGTCGCGGCCCGACGCTTTCGAGAGCGCGCGCCAGAGATCCGCCTCGTTCGCGTTCCCCCACTCGTGCTCCTTGAGATAGGCGAGCACGCCGCGCCGGAAGGTCTCGTCGCCGAGCCAGGATTCCATCATCTCGAGGACGCTCTGACCCTTCTGGTAGACGAGCGCGTCGACGGACGACAGGAGATTCGCCACGGTCGTCACCGGCTGGCGGATGGCGCGCGCGGTGAGGCGGGAGTCCTCCGAATACGCCTCCTCCGTTTCGCCGAGCCCCGAGACATCGGTGTCGAGGTCGGGATAGACCTCCATCACGATCTTGTCGCCCATCCACTCGGCGAACGACTCGTTGAGCCAGAGGTCGTCCCACCACTCCATCGTCACGAGATCGCCGAACCACATGTGGGAGAGTTCGTGCGACGTGAAGCGCGCGAGGGTGCGGCGCTGACCGACGCTCATGCTCTTCGGGTCGAAGAGGAGGTATTGATCGGAGTAGGTGACGGCGCCCGGATTTTCCATGGCGCCGTAGATGTATTCGGGGACGGCGAGAAGATCGAGCTTCTCGAACGGATAGGGGCGGCCGAAGTAGCGCTCGAGTCCGGCGAGGATCGGCGGCAGCATGCCGACGACCGGCCCGGTGAGGTGGCTCTTCCCTTTCACGGTGACGATTCGCGTGGGGATCGACGTGCCCGACACGGGCGTGTATTCCAGGTGGCCGACGGCGATGGCGAGAAGATAGGAGGGGAGCGGCTTCGTCTTTCGGAACGCGATGACACGACGATCGCCTTCGGTCCTGTCGGTGGCGATGGGCGAATTGGTGACCGCCTCCTGCCCCGCGGGGATGCTCACCGTCAGCTGGTACGGAATCTTCACGCTCGGCTCGTCGAAGCAGGGGAAGGCGGCCCGCGCGTCGCAGGCTTGGAATTGCGAGAAGGCGTACCAATCGTCGCCGACCTTCAGCCGATAGATGGAGGCCGCGCGCTCGTCGAAGTCGTTCGTGAAGTCGATCTCGAGCGTGTAGCGGCCCGCGGCGATCGGCGCCCCGTCCGCGCGCGCCGCGCGGACGAACCCCTCCTCGTCCTCCGGTCCGGCGCGAAGCGATACCGCGCCCCCGGGTCCGCGCAGGGCAAGCGAGCCGAGCGTCAGTTTCTGCGCGTGGAACGAGAGATCGGGGCGGGACTTCGAAATGGAGAGTTCGAGGCGGACGGAGCCGGCGTAGTTGGGCTTGGAGGGATCGAGTTCGAGACGGATCGATTGCGATGTGGCGGTCACGCCGGCCGGAAGTCGCTCGATTTCGGCGCGCGCGCCGGGGGCCGCGAAGAGGCTCGCGACGAGCGCGATCGCCGCGGCCGCGCCCCACGCTCGCCTCGGCGCCGTCGCCGGCACTCGCGTGGGGCCCCTCCGATCGCCTCCGTCATTCATCGAACCGCGCCCTCCCTTCGACTTGAACGGCCAAGGACCCGGAATCCTCGCACATTCTCGGGAGCCCGGCACCGGGAAGGATGGCGTGATATACTGATAGGGTTGGACTCGGGGTCAGGGCGGCCTATCGGACATCTTGGTTGAGGAGTGATAAGGCTATGTCCCGCAATCAATTAAGTGTTTATCTCCGCCGATCGGCGGGCGCCGCCACCCTCTTCGGCGCGCTCGCGATCGCTCTCGCCGGATGCGGCGACAAATCGACGAACCCGGTTCGCGCCGTTCCGCTCACCCTCGTGGCGCAAAGCTCCGGCGTTTCCACGGCGCGCTATCTCGCGCCCGCCGGCTCGGCGCTCCAAGCGTCGAGCGCCGCGACCGACACCATCCCCGTCACGTTCACGAAGGCGCTCCTCGTGGTGCGCGACGTTCGGTTCGTGCTCCCCGAAGCGATCGACGACTCCGACGAGCAGAGCGATTCCCTCGGCGCGACCGATTCGCTCGGCACGGGCGAGGACGACGATGACGTGCAGGGCCAGGTACGGTTCCGCGGACCCTTCGTCATCGATCTCCTGAGCGGCCACGCCGCGAACCTCGACACGATGATGGTGATGCCCGGCGACTACGCGCGCGTGCAGGGACATCTCCAGATGCTCCGCGCCGGCGACGCGGCCGCGGCCGACTTCCCCGGGCTCGTCGGCTCCACCGTCTGGCTCGAAGGAACGATCGACGGCGAGGGTGGCGGACCCTTCTCCTTCCTGGCTCGCATCGACAATGAATTCCAGATCCGCGGCGGCTTCCATGTGGCGGCGGTGACGCCCGCCACCGCCTTCGTGACCTTCGACCTCTCGAAGTGGCTCTCGGACGGGAGCGGCCACTTCCTCGATCCGCGCCTCCTCGAGAACGAGTTGGCCATCAAGAAGGCCATCCGCCACTCGATCAAGGTCGGCATGGACGACGATCACGACGGATCCGCGGACGACGACATGCACGAAGTGGACGGCGACTAGCCGTTCGGTCGTAGAATAGGAGCCGGGCGGCGGACCCCCCACCGCCCGGTCGATTCGCCGGCAACGGAGGACGTGACGCCATGCATCCGCGCACGACCCGGGGGTCCCTCGTCCTTGCCGCCGCCCTCGCGGCGGCCTCGCTGCTCACGGGCGCGCGCGCGTTCGCGACCGTCGAAGGAGGCGCGGCCCTTCCGCCCGAGCCGACCGTCTGCGACTCCGTCCTCCTCGTCGCGCGCGGCTCGCTCCCGAATCCCTGCTACTCGATTCGCGGCTTCCGAGTCGGCGAGCCCGAACCCCTCCCGACGATGGGGCCGATCCCGGTCTACCGGATCGTCGGCGTGATCCTCGCGGAGGAACCGAATCCCGCGCTCGATGTCGCCTGCCCGACGGTGATCGAGCCGTACCGCGTATCGAAGGAGCTGGGGAAGCTCCCGTTTGGGCGATACCAGGTCGAACTCAGGGAGTACCTCCACCCCTTCCCCGCCGACTCCACCGCGCCGATCGACTCGAGCCGCGCGTACGCGTCGTTCAGCGTCGGCGCCGACAGCTGCCGGACCGGCGCCGGGTGCGCGCTCTTCGGCTTCGCCGCCTCGAACGCGACGGGCGATCGGATCGATCCCTGCACCGCGCGGGTGGCCCCCGGCGGCCGGGCCTGCTTCGACGTCACGCTGATGAACGAGGCGCCGGTGGGCGCGTTTCAGACCAGCGTCGCGCTCCCGCCGGGCGAGGCGTTCATCTACGACTTCACGAATCTGATCGTTCCCGTGTCGGTCACGACGACGGCACGCACGGAGGGCTTCCAGACGGCATGGACCCTCGACGGGACGAACACGAAGATCCTCGTCTACTCCACGAGCGGCGCCGTCCTGCAGCCCGGGA
>DASTSZ010000093.1:0-2598 GCA_035760425.1 Candidatus Eiseniibacteriota bacterium
GCGCGAAACTCTTCTTCGAGTTCCGGGCGATGAACGCGGCCATGCGGGAGGCGGCGGCGAAGATCTCGATGCCGACGCTGGTGCTGCACGGCGGCGGCGACGTGGTCTCGAGCCCGGTGGGAAGCGAGCGATGGATCCGGACGGCGCCGGCGGGGCTCGCGGAGCTCCGCCTCTACCCCGGGCTCTATCACGAGATCCTGAACGAGCCGGAAGGCCCCCGCATCGCGGGCGAGATCGCGGAGTGGCTGAAGCCTAGGATTTCGTAAGGAGCGAGACCGCCGCGCGCCAGTCCTTTACGAGCGCCGCCCGGCGCGACGCGCTCATCCGCGGCCGGAACCTCGTCGCCTTCCCCACGGCGGCGGGCGCCTCCTCCCGGCGCGACCAAACCCCCGCGCCGATCCCCGCCAAGATCGCCGCTCCGAGCGCGGTCGACTCCACCATGGCCGGCCGCTCGACGGGCACGCCGAGCAGGTCGGCCTGGAACTGCATGAGGAAGTCGTTTCGCGTGGCGCCGCCGTCGACGAGCAGCGAGCGGACGCGCGCGCCGCTCTCCCGCCGCATCGCCTCCACGAGATCGCGCGACTGGTGGGCGATCGACTCCAGCGCCGCGCGGACGAGATGCGCGCGCGTGGTGCCGCGCGTCAAGCCGCACCAGAGGCCCCTCACGTCGGGACGCCAGTGGGGCGCGCCGAGCCCCGCGAACGCCGGCACGAGGTGCGTTCCGCCCGCGTCGGGCACCGAGCGCGCGATCCGCTCGCTCTCCGCCGCGTCCGCCAGCACGCCGAGCCCGTCGCGCAGCCACTGCACGGCGGCGCCCGCGACGAAGACGCTCCCCTCGAGCGCGTAGGCGATCTCCCCGCGCGGGCCGCAGGCGACGGTGGTGAGGAGTCCCGCCCGCGACACGACGGGCCGCTTCCCGGTGTGGAGCATGAGGAAGCAACCGGTGCCGTAGGTGTTCTTCATGCCGCCCGCCGTGACGCAGCCCTGTCCGAAGAGCGCCGCCTGCTGATCGCCGGCGATGCCGCGAATGGGGATCCCGTCGGGAAGGCCGGGCACGCCGCGCGTCACGCCGAAGTCGCCGGCCGACGGCCGCACCTCCGGCAGGAGCGCGCGCGGCACGCCGAAGCGATCGAGTAGCGCGTCGTCCCAGCGATGGCGCCGCAGGTGATAGAGGAGCGTGCGGCTCGCGTTCGTGGGGTCGGTCGCGTGAACCGCGCCGCCGGTCAGATTCCAGACGAGCCAGGCGTCGACCGTTCCGAACGCGAGCGCGCCCGCGGCGGCGCGGCGCCGGGCGTTCGGGACGCTTCGCAGGAGCCACTCGAGCTTCGTGGCCGAGAAATAGGGATCGAGCCGAAGCCCTGTCGCGCGCGCGATGGCCGGCTCGGCGCCGGCGCGGCGAAGCGCCGCGCAGCGATCGGCGGTCCGCCGGTCCTGCCAGACGATGCCGGGCGCGAGCGGTCGGCCGGTCGCGCGATCCCAGAGGAGCGTGGTCTCTCGCTGACTCGTGATCCCGATCGCGTCCGGGCGAGCGGCGCCGCGCGCGGCGCGCCCCGCCGCCGCGAGCGCGCCGCGAACCGCGCGGAGCGTCGTCGTCCAGATCTCCCGTCCGTCGTGCTCCACCCAGCCCGGCCTGGGGAAGTGCTGCGGCAGCTCCGCGTAGCCGCGGCCCGTCACGCGTCCGCGGCCGTCGAGGAGCAACGCCGTCGTCCCCGTGGTCCCCTGATCGATCGCCAGGATCTTCAAATGACGGCCTCCTTCAGGACGCGCGCCTCGTGGTCGAGCGAGCGGCGGAATCGTTCGAGCATCTCCCGCTTCGCCGTTTCATTCCAGCCGCGAAGCGGCGCCATCCAATCCGACACCGGGCCCGAGGCGTCGCGGAGCGCGCGCCCGTCGAGCCAGAGCCGCGTGCGGCGGAGGAGCACGTCCTCCAATCGCATCGCCTTCTCGAATCGGACCGCGAAGACGACGTCCGCTTCGCGGATCCGAAGCCCGCCCGGGAGATCGAGAACGCGCGGATGCGCTCGCGCGAGTTCGTCGATCGCGGCGGCGCGGCCCACCGTCAGCGCCGAGTCGGCCGTCGCGCAGGGCGGCGCCTTCCGCCCGTCGCGCGCCACGAGCCGGTCGACGACGCGCGCGGCCAGCGCTCGATGCGTGGTGTACTTCCCGCCCACGATGCTCACGAGCCGCTCCTCCTCGAGAATGCGATGCTCGCGTTTGGCGGCGGAGGGCGCGCCCGCGCGCGACGCGGTCCCGGCGAGCGGCCGCACGCCCGCGAAGGCGCGGACCGGCGTCCGGCCGTCCCGCATCGCGGGGATCGCCCGCGACGCTTCCTCCAGGAGATAGCGAACGTCGCCCGCGTCGGGCCCGACGTCCTCGGGGTCGCGCGTGTCGTCGACGTCGGTCGTGCCGACGACCGTATGCGTCTTCCACGGAATGACGAAGAAGACGCGCCCGTCGCGCTTCGCCGTGAGGAGCACCGCGCTCGAGACCAGGAGCCCCGGGAGGACGACGTGCGTCCCCCGCGTTCGACGAACGACCGGGGCCGCGTCGGGACGACCGAGCGCGCGGACGCCGTCGACCCAAGGACCGGCGGCGTTC
>DASTSZ010000094.1:0-3752 GCA_035760425.1 Candidatus Eiseniibacteriota bacterium
CCGCCCTCGACTCGCTGGTCCGTCTCTACGCCGAAGCGCAGCGTCTCGCCGACTCCCTCTACGCGGCCGCGCCCGATTCGGCCGCCGACCTCGAGAAGCGGTTCGAGCGGGGGAGGGGCCTCGCGAGGCGAGCGGCCGCCACGCGCGCCGCGCGTCGTGCGGCCGATCTCTCCTCGCGCGATCATCCTCCCGGCGCCGACGCCGCGCTGACGTCCGTCCGCGCGCACGTCCTCGTGCGATTCGCCGGCGAGGCCGTCGGCCCCGACGCGATCGAACGTGACACCATCGTCCGTCTCCTCCGCGCGCCGGGTGGCGCATGGATCGTCTACGCGTTCGATCTCGCCTCCGACGCGCCCGGCCCGCTGCCGTACTGACGCCCCGGCCGCGAACCCGTCGCGCCCACAGATCCCGCCGCCTCCGCCATTTGACCCGTCCTCGCGGCGGGTGATAGGCTCCCGAATCCGCCCATTGCCAGACCGGAGGCAGTGGGCGTTCGCGTATGCGCAGGGCCACTCGAGGGGGAGCCGTCAGCGCCTCATGGTGATCACGCTTCGAACCGACGCCACGCCCGAGCAGCGCCGCGCCGTGGAAGCGCGGTTGCGGGAGGCGGGGTACCAGTTGGTGATCGCGCCCGACGGGCCGCCGGTGGTCATGGCCGCGGTCGGGGAAGGCGTCATGCCGTCGCTTGCCGATGTGCGCGCCATGCCGGGCGTCGCCGCGGCCGAACGCATCCCTGAGCCCTTCAAGCTCTCGAGCCGCACCTTCCGGAAGCGTTCCAGCGTCGTCAAGATCGGGAACGTCGAGATCGGCGGCGACGCCGTCGTTCTCATGGCCGGCCCCTGCACGATCGAGAGCGAAGAACAGTTGGTCCGGACGGCGCAGGCGGTCCGCGCGGCGGGCGCGAGCGTGATCCGGGGCGGCGCCTTCAAACCGCGGACCTCGCCCTACTCCTTCCAGGGTCTCGGCGAGGAGGGGCTGAAACTGATCCGCCGCGTCGCCGATCAGCACGGTCTCCTCGTCATTTCCGAGGTGATGGACCGGAGCCAGATCGCGATGATGGCGCCTTACGTCGACATCTTTCAGGTCGGCGCGCGGAACATGCAGAACTTCACGCTGCTTCGCGACCTCGGGAAGTGCGAGCGCGCGGTGCTCGTGAAGCGCGGGCTCTCCGCCACCGTGGACGAGTGGCTCATGGCGGCGGAGTACGTCATGTCGGGCGGGAACGACCAGGTGATCGTCTGCGAGCGCGGCGTGCGCGCGTACGAGACCTACACCCGGAACACGCTCGACTTGAACGCGGTGGCGGTCGCGAAGGCGATCAGCCATCTGCCGGTGATCGTCGATCCGAGCCACGCGGCCGGCGTGCGCGACAAGGTCGTGCCGCTCGCGCGGGCCGCGGTCGCGGCCGGCGCCGACGGGCTTCTCATCGAAGTCCACTACGATCCGGAGCGCGCCATCTGCGACGGGCCGCAGTCGCTCTTTCCCGAGCAGTTCGCCGCGCTGGCCGAGCAGCTGCGCCTGATCGCGGCGGCGGTGGGGCGCACGCTCTGATGTCCTTCTCCCGAACCAGGAGGTCGTGTGGCCAAGCGGGCCAAATCCACGAGTAGCCGTCGCCCCACGCCGCCCGCCGACGCGCCGCGCGTGGGATCGACGCGCTGGCTTCGCTTCGTGGGCTACGCGGCCATCGCCTTCTACGGCATCTACTGGGCCTACACCGTTTTCACGAAGCACACGATCGGGAATTACGGCGTCGAGACGGACTTCTACTGGAAGTACGGGCCGGCGGCGAAGGATCTCCTGCGCGGCGTCATCTCCATCGAGAACTACGACTCGAAGGGGTGGGGCTTCCCGCTGGTCGTCGCGGCCGTCTCGCTCCTCGGGCTCGACGTCTTCCGCGCCGGGCAGATCATCACGCTGCTCTCGGCGGTCGGCACGGCGCTGATCGTCTTCCGGCTCCATCGGAGTCTCTTCGGTCCCGTCCACGCGCTCGCGAGCGTTGCGCTCCTCTTCACGAATCTCACGTTCGTCCAGAATACGTATGAAGTCGGAACGGATCTCTTCTCGATCGCCGTCTCGCTCGTGTCGATCGCGCTGCTCCTGCGAAGCAAGAGCCCGGGGTGGCGTTCCATCGTCGCGAGCGGCGTCATCGGCGGCTACGCCTTCGCCACGCGCTACAACGCTCTCTTCCTCCTGCCCGGTGCGCTGCTCCTGTTCCTTGTCTTCCGCGTCCCCGACGGCGGCGCGGCGAAGCGACTGCGCCGCGCGGGCGTCTGGACGGCGTCGTTCCTCGCGGGCGCGCTTCCGTGGCTCGTGGTGAACGCCATGAAGACGGGGAACCCCCTCACGAACTCCAATTACGTGAACGTGGGGTACACGGTCTACGGGGAGGGGAACTGGGAGAAGTTCTTCTACGGCGAGCGAAACGTCCACTCGCTGCCGGACGTGATCCTGCTCGATCCCATGCGCTTCATCGGGACGATGATCCGGAATTTCGGCGACCACCTGTTCCGCGACGGGACCGAGCTCATGCCGGCCATGCTCGGGATCCTGGTCCTTCTCGGCGCGGTGCTCCTCTGGCGCGACAAGGCCGAGCGGCGCGTCGTCGCGTACTTCGTGTTCGGGGCGCTCTGGTTCCTGACGATGGTGCCGGTCTTCTACGGCGCGCGCTTCTCGCTCGCGGTTCTCTCCTTCTACATGGCGCTGGCCGCGTGGCCCCTCGTCTCTCCGACGCTCGGGAAGCCGCTCCAGGGGTTGGAGCGGACGTTCCCGGTGCGCGCCTTCGCGTTCCTGCTCCTCCTCATCCCGGCGGGCGTGGGCACGTACAACCGCGTGGAGGACACCACCTGGAAGGAGTCTGTGACGGCCGGGCCCTACGACCTGCTCGAGGCGGTCGACTTCCTCCGCACCGCGCCGCGCAACGAGGGGGAAGGCCTGATGGCGCGAAAGCCGCACGCCGCGTTCATGGCGGGGATGCGCTTCGTGCCGATGCCCGAGTTCGACACGCCGGAATCGCTCCACGCGACCGCGGAACGGGAGCGCGCCCGCTTCATCCTCATCTCGGCCGCCGAAGTCCGCTACCGGTCCGGCGGCATCGCCCCCTTCGCCGAGGCCAAGGCGCCGATTCCGGGCTTCCGGCTGGTCTTCGGGAACCGGAACTCGCTGCTCTACATGGTGGTGCCCTACGGGGAGGTCAGCACCGCGCCTTGACACCACGGCGCGATCGGCTACTATCGTCGTCTGCTCGTTTCCAACGAGCATTCACACGGGCGGTTAGCTCAGTTGGTTAGAGTACCTGCTTGACATGCAGGGGGTCAGAGGTTCAAGTCCTCTACCGCCCACCACTTCCAGACACGCGAAGGATCCCCGATGATCACCCTCGACGTCGCCGGGCAGCGCCTCGAAGCCGAAGAGGGCGCGACCCTGGGCGAGGTGTTCAAGCGCTCCTATCCGGAGGGTTTCAAGGCCGGTGTCGCCGCCAAGCTGAACGGGCGCGTCATCGACTTCCACACCCCGGTCAAGGAGTCGGGCGAGCTCTCCTTCGTTTCCGTCGATTCGCCGGAGGGGCTGGCGGTCCTTCGCCACTCCACCGCGCACCTCATGGCCTCGGCCGTGATGAAGATTTTCCCCGACGTGAAGTTCGCGATCGGGCCTGCCATCGAAGATGGCTTCTACTACGACTTCGAAGTCTCGCGCCCGATCTCGGCGGAGGATCTCGCCGCGATCGAGAAGCTGATGACCGAGATCGCGAAGGA
>DASTSZ010000095.1:0-2623 GCA_035760425.1 Candidatus Eiseniibacteriota bacterium
GAGCAAGACCCGCACGGACAATCTCAACGTGCGCATCAATCTGACGACGAGCCCGGTGCTCCCCGCGGGGGACTACACGGGCACGCTTCGTATTCAGGCGCGCGCGCTCTAGGCGACGCGCCGCGGGACCCAAGGAAGGGGAACGATCGATGATGGGGTGGGGTGGACGAGGCGGGGTGATCGCGACGCTGGCGCTGCTCTTCACGGCGGCGCCGGCGGTCGCTCAAACGGTGCGGCCGGTGATCGTCGAATACCAAGGGAAGCGGGTCCACGGCCGGTTCGAGCTGGTGAACGATCAGCTCATGCCGGTGAACGTGATCCTCGAGGCTCGGAGCTTCGACGTCACGGAGGAGGGCGATCCGGTCTACCGTCCGCTCGACGGCGGCGTGAAGCTGAAACTCTCCGAGATGAGCTTCCGGCTCCCCGCGCAGCAGGCGCGGACGATCTTCTTCGAGGCGCGCGCGGAGTCGGTGCCGACGTGGTTCACGATCTACGCGACCTTCTCGGGGATGCCCCGTCGGCAGGGCATCGACGTGGAGGTCGAACTCCCCCACACCGTCTACATGCTTCCGAAGCAGCCGCTCGGCGCGACGGACGTGAAGGTGGAGTCGGCGGTCTGGGACTCCGTCGCGAAGAACGTCGCCCTTCGCCTCCGCAACGTCGGACCGCGGCTCGGCCGGGTCGAGGCGGCCGAGGCGCGCGGGAAGAAGGAGAAGCGCGAAGTCGGGAGCTTCCCGCTCCTCCCCGGCGCGTCGCGCCGCGTGCTCATTCCCTGGGACGCGCCGGTCGCGCCCGCCACCTACCGTCTGAAGTTTCAACGATTCGTGCTGGAGGATTCGCTCCGGGCCGGGTAGGCCGGAGGGGACGAGCGTGCATCTCCACGTTCCATCGGGGCGACCCGAAGAGGCCACGCCGGCGCGCGGGGGCCTCTTTGCGTTTTTGGCGCTCCCGGCCCTCCTCGTTCTCCTCGCGATCGGACTTCTGATCGGGATCGTCGTGCTCGCCCTGAGCGTGCCGTCGACGGCGAGCGCGCAGGTCTTCCAGATCGCGGGCGGCACGTCGAGCCAATACCACTCGACGGGCGGCACGGTGAACGTGCGGGGCGCGGGTTTCGACGGTTGGCTCGGGCTCGGAGACCTGGAACGCTTCCGCGTCGGCGGCCTCCTGCGACGCGAGTACCGGGGCGGCATCGTCTCGATGGGGGATCAGGCGGTCCCATTCGGCCTTCCGACGGACGTCTTCCAGTCGCCGCACTCGTTCTACGGCCGAGGGCTGGGCTTCGAACGGGAGGTGGGGGACGTTCGCGTTCGCGCCATCGCGGGGAGCACCGCGTCGGTCTTCGGATCCCCCTTCTTCCTCGGAGCCCGAAGCGAACGCGCCGCCGCGATCCTCTTCCTCGATCACGAGGTCTCCCCGACGGTGCGCGTCCTCACGCGGTCGATCTTCTCGAACCGGCAGACCGTCATCAGCGGTCTCGACTGGACGCCGCGCCCCGATCTGAGCGCGGCGCTGGCGGGCGGCGGCGGCGCGGGAGAACCGTACGGCGCGGCGAGCGTTCGGTTCGAGCGCCCCTGGATCACCGCGCGCGCGGCCTGGTCGGCGTCGGCGGACGCGTTCCGGCGCGTCGCCATCCCGCAGGCATCGTCTTCGGAGATGGAGCGGGAGAACCTCGACCTGAAGGTCCGGCCGGTGAAGGGGCTCGTCCTCCAGGCCGGCCGCTATCACTTCATCCAGCCGGAGACGGAGGACGCGCCCGCCTACCGCGGCCGCGTGCACCAGGGCTTCGTGAACGTCGGCGCGCTCGGCGCCGTGACGAGCGTCGGCCTCTTCGACTCCCGGGGGAGCGACAGTGGAAACCGCGGCGTCTCGGTGAGCGTCGACCGGCCGATCGGACGCGCGCTCCAGGTCTCCACGAACTTCTTCCACGCCGAGGATCGGTCGGGGGAGGTCTTCAACACGGTGGTCGGCGTGCTTCGCGAGACGGTCTCGCCCCACGTGGAACTCTCGCAGGTCGTCACGCACACGCGCGGGAACAGCACCGTCTCCTTCGGCGGCAATTACGTCTCGAGCCGCTTCACCGTCGGCGCCGAGTGGCAGACCGTCTACGTCCCGTTCGGCGACGGCGACCCCTTCCGTCAGGCTCTCATGCTGAACGTGAAGATCTTCGCCTTCGGCAACTTCACCGCCAACCTGGGAAGCTACGTGGCGCCCGACGGCAGCGTGAAGTACACCCTGGCGGGGAATCAGTATGTCTACCGCGGCACCAGCGGCGCCGCCCACGAACCCCGCCCCTCGATGTCCGACCACATGGTGCAGGGGATCGTGACCGACGAGAAGGGCGCGCCGGTGCGAGGCGCCGCGGTGCGGGTGGATGGGGAACTGGCCTATACCGACTCGGACGGATACTTCTTCGTGCGGAAACCGAAGGGACGGCGCTGCGCGGTGGAGGTGGCCGTCGGCGAGTTCCTGACGCCGCTGCCGTACACGGTGATCAGCGCGCCGGACGAATTGGAGCCGCAGCCGGAGGGACGCGGATCGGGGGCGGTGATCGTTGTGCGCGCCGTGATCCCCGCGACGCCGAAGCCGCAAGCCAAAGACTGGACGGAGGCGCGGTAGCTTGTAG
>DASTSZ010000096.1:0-2677 GCA_035760425.1 Candidatus Eiseniibacteriota bacterium
CGGTACGACTGCGCGTCGACCTGGTTCTGCGGCCAGAGATCGGGTTGGAGCGCGACGATGTTCTTCGCGTCGAGCAGGTTCGTCGCCTGCACGTAGAAGGTCAGTTCCTCCCCCCAGACCCGGAAGATCCGCTCCCCCTGCGCCGATAGCGTCGACGTCGACGGCAGCCGCGACGCGTTCGTGAGCGACGGATCTTGCACGCGCTGTTGGCGTTCCTGCCGCGTGTAGGGGAACCCGGTCCCGAATTGATAAACGAACGACGCGGCCCAGTCCTTCTCGTTCCCGAGCCGAAGCGTGGCCGAGAAGGAGTGGCGCTGATCCCAATTGAGCGGCTGCTCCGACGTCGGCTTGAATTGGTCGCGCACGTTCCCGGCCGTCGGTAGCGCGCGGTTCGGATCCGAGGCCGTGCCGGTCGAGTTGGAGTAGGTGTAGTTCAACTCGCCGGCGAATCCGTGGCTGCGGTCCTTGATGAGCGTGAATTCGATTCCGCGGGACGAGGCGTAGTCGCGGTTCACGTACGTCGGCACCGTGAGCGCGAAGCCGGGAATCTGCTGCTCGACGGTGGTCAGCAGGCCGTAGATGTCCTTGAAGTAGACGCCGAATTGCGCCTTGATCTCGCGGCTGAAGAGATGCTGCATGCCCAACTGGTAGGCGATCGTCGTCTGCGGCTCCAAGTCGGGATTCCCGCGCGCCTGCGCGGAGATGTTGCGTCCCTGGTAGACGTTCAGGTGGTCGGGCACCTGGAAGATGCGCCCGTAGTGAAAGGACATGACGTCGCGGTCGGAGATCGGGTAGGCGAAGCCGACCCGGGGGCTCCACTGCGTCTTCACGGGGTCTCGAACTTCGGACGACGCGATCTGGTCCCCCACCGAGAAATTGTCGTAGCGGATACCGGCGTTCATCACCATCCCCTCGTACGACCAGCGATCCTGCGCGAAGACCGATCCCTCCGGGTTGAAGACCTGGAATTCGTCCCGGGTCGCGCCGTAATTCCCGTTCACGTCCATGACGTTCGGGAATTCGGTGTGGAGGAACTGGAGCGAGTTGTAATTGAACTCGCCGCCCGCCATCAGATTGTGGTCCCCGACCTTCTTCGTGAGGTCCCCGTTCACCGTGTACGTGACCGTCGTCTTCTTCTCGTAGGAGGGATAGTCGCCGTTCGTCACGTAGTAGGGCCCTTCGATGCGATTCGCGGCGTCGTAGTACTGGTTCGGCTGCTGCTGGTATTCCCAGAGCTGGCGGTCGAGAACGTCCTCCTCGCTGTCCCAGCGCTGCCGGGAGGCGCGAATGTTGTAGAGCGTCCCGGGCGACAGCGTCTGCCGCCACGTCAGCGCCAATTGCGAGTAGGCGTCCTCCGTGATCGGAAGATGCTCGGCGGTGTTGCTCGGAAGATAGGTTCCGTCGATCTGGTAGTAGGCCCACGTGCCGTAGCGCGTCGCGATGGAGCCGTCCGTGGGCGACGTGCTGTCGTAGGACTGCTGAACGAAGCCCTCGCGATTCCAACGGTTGTGGAAACGACCGCGGGAGGATCGGTTGAGAATGACCTCGGCGTTCAACTTTGCGTCGGGCGAGACGTTGAAGGTCACCTTCGACGAGACGTTGGTCTGATTCGACTGTCGATTTCCGAGCCGGATGAAGTCGAGCAGCCGATGCTCCTTCCGCCCGGCGGTGCTCTTGAGGTAGGTGTCGGAGAAGGTCCCCTCGAGCGCGAGGAAGTACTTCGTGTTCGGCAGCGCGAAGGGGCCGCCGACGCCGAGGCTCAGCCGTTCGTAGTTGTTGAAGGCCTTGTCGGATTCCCCGTAGCGATCGGTGAAGTAGCGGATCTCGCCGGCGAACTTGTCCATCCCCTCCCGCGTGGTGTAGGCGATGATCCCCGAGAGCGCGTTGCCGTACTGCGCGTCCATCCCGCCGAGGACCGCCTCCGTCTCGCTCACCGCGAGAAGCCCGAGGTCGACGCTCTCGGACGTAAGGGCGTTCCGACTCGGAATGCCGTTCACGAGCGTCAGCACCTCATCGCCGCGGCCGCCGCGGAAGTGAAGCTCGCCCCCCTGGCTCGTGACGCCCGCCTTGAATTCCAGCGCCTCCTTCGGCGACTCGAGCGGGAGCGCTCGGTAGATCTCGCGGTCGACGAAGTGCCGCGCCTGGGCGGTGGTCGTGTCGATCGACATGACCTTGTTGCCGCGCACGTTGACGACGCCCAGTCTCGAAATCCGTTGCTCGAGCGTGAAGTCGATGGATGTGGCTCGGTTCGCGTCGACCTGAACGATCCGCTTCTGCGGATGGTGCCCGGTGATGGAGACGCCGAGCGTGTAAGTGCCGACCGGAACGCGCTCGATGACGAACGCGCCGTCCGCCCTCGTCAGGGCGGCTGGGCCGCCGCGGCCGAGCACGTAGACGCTCGCACCTTGGATCGGCTCGCCGTCCTTCTCGACGACTTTGCCGGTGATCGTTCCGGTTTGGGCGAAGGCGGCGGCGGGTCGGGTGGCGGGGATCGAGATGGTCAATAGAACAGCCAATCCGAAGGGCGAGACTGCGACGCGAAGGAAGCCGCGAATCGAGGCACACGCATGGCTTCGCATGGGTCGGGGTGCTCCTTTCCTGGCGACAACCGTCGGGGAACGGCGAACGACTCACAGGAATGGGGGGACACCGGGACGTGCTAGAGGGGGGCTGGAAC
>DASTSZ010000097.1:0-2139 GCA_035760425.1 Candidatus Eiseniibacteriota bacterium
CTCGACCCCGCCTCGGAACAGCAGATCGGCAGCGCCAAGGAAATTCCCCCGACGTGGGCGAAGTTCGTGCGGCTCCTGGTGGGGAAGGAGGTCTGCCCCACCAAGGTGGAAGTGCGAGACGCCGCCACGCCGGGTGTCTTCCTCACGCTGCGGAAGGGCCCGGGGCTCTTCCGTCACACCGTGACCGCGTCCGACGGACTGGGGCAGACGATCGGCGTCTTTCGGACCAAACTCTTCTCCTGGCGGAGCTGTCTCCTCTTATACGGGCCCGACGCGCGCCCCCTCGGCGAGTTGAAGGGGGACTGGAAGCGCTGGAACTTCACGATTCGAGACACGATGGACCGGGAACTCGCCACCATCACCAAGAAGTGGGCGGGAATCGGGAAGGAACTCTTCACGACAGCCGACTCGTACATCATCGCGCTCTCCGATTCGGCGACCTCGAAAACCATGGGAAACACCGACCTCGCGACCTTCGTATTGGCCGTGGGGCTCGCCCTCGATCTCACGATCAAGGAAGAGTCGAACTAGCGACGAGCCCGCCTCGGGCCCGCGTGCGACGAGGAACCGCCATGTCCCACTACAAATACCTGATCGTCGGAGGCGGCATGACCGCCGACGCCGCCGTCCGTGGCATTCGTGAGCTCGACGTCGAGAATCCCATCGGTCTGATCGGCGCCGAGGAGGATCCGCCCTACGCCCGACCGCCCCTCTCGAAGGGGCTCTGGAAGGGCGACGCGTTCGAGAGCATCTGGCGAAAGACGAGGGAGGCGGGCGTCGAACTCCACCTCGGCCGGCGAGTGACGAAGCTCGATCTCGCCGGGAAGCGCGCGACGGACGACCGGGGCGACGAGTACACGTTCGAGAGCCTCCTCCTCGCCACCGGCGGCACGGTTCGCCGGCTTCCGTTCGGCGGCGACCGCGTCATCTACTTCCGCACGCTCGGCGACTATCGCAGGCTTCGCGCGCTCTCCGACGAAGGGAAGTCGTTCGCCGTGATCGGCGGGGGCTTCATCGGCTCCGAGGTCGCGGCCGCGCTGGCGATGCAGGGGCGGAAGGTCACGATGCTCTTCCCGGACGACGGCATCGGCGCGCGCCTCTTCCCGGGCGATCTCGCGCGCCACCTCGTCGGCTACTACCGCGAGAAGGGCGTCGACGTCCGGACCGGCGAGCAGGTGACGGGGATGAGCGAGCGCGGCGGCCAGGTCGTCGTCGCGACGAAGAGCGGCGCCGAGATCGCGGTCGACATGGTCGTGGCGGGAATCGGCATCACGCCGAACACCGAACTCGCGGCCGCCGCGGGCCTCGCCGTCGAGAACGGGGTCGTCGTCGACGACCGGCTCCGTAGTTCGAACCTCGACATCTTCGCCGCGGGGGACGTCGCCAACTTCGCCGTCCCCGCGCTCGGCGCGCGCATTCGCGTGGAGCACGAGGACAACGCGACGAGCATGGGCCGCGCGGCGGGCCGCTCCATGGCCGGCGACGAGACGCCCTACACGCACCTGCCCTTCTTCTACTCCGATCTCTTCGATCTCGGCTACGAAGCCGTGGGCGAGATGGATCCGCGCGGCGAAGTCGTCGCCGACTGGAAGACGCCGTTTCGGGAAGGCGTCGTCTACTACCTGGCCGGCGGGCGCGTCCGCGGCGTATTGCTCTGGAACACGTGGGGCCAAGTGGACGCCGCGCGCGAGTTGATCGCGACGCCGGGGCCGATCGACGCGTCGGCGCTCAAAGGACGATTGGGGGGTTCGTGAACGAAGAGCCGAGCACAGGAACGCCGCCGCCCGTCACGCCATCAGCGCCCGCGACCGCGCCCGAGCCGTTCGCTGCGCCCGCGCCCGACGCCGCGCCCGAAACCGCGCCCCCGCTCTCCTGGTACCGCCGCCTCCACCCGGCCTTCCGTTTCGTCGGATTCCTCCTCTTCCTCGTCGCCGGCGTCGTGGCGATCCAGGTCGTCTGGAATCTCCTGAAACTCCCGCACGCGACCTCGAAGGGGATCGAGCAGCCGCTCCCACTCCTTCTCACCGCCACGATGCTCGTGATCCTCTCGACGAGCGTGAACTGGCTTTCGGTCCGCGTCTTCGAAGGGCGCGGGCTTCGCACGCTCGGCTTCGGGCTCGCGCCGGGTCTTCTCCGCCG
>DASTSZ010000098.1:0-5870 GCA_035760425.1 Candidatus Eiseniibacteriota bacterium
GGGTGGGTGGTTCGTCATCATGATCGGGGGTCCGCCATGCGCCGCTTCGGCGCCAGTTCGCGCATTTCTTCCAGGAGCGCCTCGCGCGCCCGCGCGAGCCGCGACATCACCGTGCCGATCGGGATTCCGAGCGTCGCGGCGATGTCGGCGTAGGTGAGATCGGCGTCGACGCGGAGGGCGAGGATCGCGCGGTGCTCGTCGGAGAGCGCGTCGAACGCGCGCTCCGCGAGGAGCCACTGTTCCAGAAGGGCCGGGTCCTGCGCCGGGTCGGCGACCCGCTCGGCCAGAGGCAGGTTTCCCGCCGGCGCCGGATCGTCGAGCGAGGCCGTCTCCCGCCGCTTCCCCTGCCGGAGCGCCGAGAGCGCGGTCCGCGCGACGATGGTCGAGAACCAGGGGCCGAAGGCCCGCCCCTCCTCGAACCGGTCGAGCGCGCGGAAGGCCTTCACGTAGGCCTCCTGCAGCGCGTCGTCGGCGTCCTCGTGCGTGCGGAGAATCCGGCGCGCCAAGCGATACCCGTCGCGCCGCGTGCGGCGAACGAGTTCCGCGAAGGCGTCGGTCTCCCCGGCGCGCACGCGCCGGACGAGGTCATCGTCCGCCAGTTGCGTGCGATCGATCCGCGCGGCCGTCATCGGGGGCCGACTCTACTACGCCGGGGCGGGTCCGACTATTCCAAACGAAACGGGGCCGCGCGGTATCGCACGGCCCCGTCGAAGGTTGCCTGGGCTCGGATCAGCGGGCGCTACGGCGATTCCCGGCGCGACGCGAGAGCCACATGAGCCCGAAAGCCACCACCAGACCCCACAGAACGATCTTCAACACCATTCGAGTACCCTCCTTCGGGCGACGCTCAGCGCGTCGCGTTCTGGGCCGCGATCGCCTCCATCAATTGGATGGCGGCGGGTCCCAAGATCACTACGAGAAGCGCGGGGAAGATGAGGAACACGAGCGGGAACGCGAGCTTGATGCCGGCCTTCCTCGCCATCTGCTCCGCCCGCTGACGGCGCTTCGTCCGCATCGACTCGGCGTGCGCCCGGAGCGACTGCGCGATGCTGGTTCCCAGGCGGTCGGCCTGGATCATCATGGCCGTCAAGGCGTAGACGTCCTCGACGCCGGTCCGCCGCGCCAGGCGCCGGAGCGCTTCGCCGCGGGCCAAGCCGGTCCGGATTTCCTGGTTCACCATCAGGAGTTCGTCGCTCAGCGCAGGGCTGGCGAGCGCGATTTCGCGCCCGACCCGCTCCACGGCGGCGTTCAAGCCGAGGCCCGACTCCACGCAGACCACGAGGAGGTCGAGGGCGTCGGGAAGCGACTGCTGAATCTGCGTCCGGCGCGCTTCGCCCTTCATGTAGAGCCAGAGCGTCGGGAGATAGAAGCCGACCACGCCGGCCACGAACCCGCTGAAGAGGGTCGAGCCGAGGGGGCGCGCCATGGCGAAGTTGACGGCCAGCCAGCCGCTCCCGCCGAGCACGGCGCAGACGACCTTCGCGCCCAGGAAGACGATCGGCGCCCCGGCGTCTCGGATGCCGGCCCGAACGAGGCCCGACTGGAGCGATTCCTTGCTGTCGTCGGCCGGCAGGAAGCCGCCGAGGAGCGCCAGGAACTGGACGAGGAACGAGGGACGCTCGTCCTCGTGAACGGGACGGGCGGCCAGGGCGCGCGTCCGCAGATCGCGGAGCCGCATGGCCACGGGGTCACGGTCGCGCACCAGGGCCATGTAGGCCCCGTAGACGCCAACCGCAAGAGCGACAGCGAGCAGGAAGGTGGAGATTAGGAACATGGCGTCACACCTTGATGTCGACGATCTTACGGATGGCGAGCCCGCCGAGGATCTGCATCACCACGGCGAACCCTAGGATCGCTTTGCCGCTGTGGTGGTCCCACATCTTGTGGAAATAGTCGGGCGCGACCATCGCCATGAAGATGCCGAGTCCAAGCGGCAGGCACGTGAGAATGAGTCCGGTCAAGCGGCCCTGGGCGGTGAAGGTCATGATGTCGCCCAGGATCCGGAACCGGTCGCGGATCAGGTTGCTCGTGTTCTCCAGCACTTCCGTGAGATTGCCGCCCGTGTCGCGCTGGAGGACGACCGCGGTCACGAAGAACTTGAGGTCGAGCGAATCGACGCGATTCGCCATGTTCGTCAGCGCCTCGCGGAGGTCGAGGCCGAGCGCCTGCTCCTCCACGACGATGGCGAACTCCGAGCGAACGGGCTCGGGCGATTCGTCGGCCACGATCTGGAGGGCCGACGAGAAGGAGATGCCGGCCCGGAGCGCGCTCACCAGGAGATCGAGCGCGTCGGGGAACTCCTCGGCGAAGGCGCGCATGCGCGCCGACTTCTTCTGCGCGAGGATGAAGACCGGCGCGAAGCCGCCCAGCACCGCGAAGACGGCCGCGTGCAGGATTCGCGTGAAGACGATGTAGCCCACCAGGTAGCCGACGAGCGCGCCGAGGGCCACGACCATGAGGAACGTCGCGACGCGCATGTTGCTGCCCGCCTGGTAGAGCAGGAGCTCGATGCGCCGCGCGAAGGACATCTGACGAAGGAACTTGTCCAGGAAGGGGAGCGAACTGAGCCGCGTGTCGCGCTCCACGATGATGGCCGCGCCGCTCGACTTCGCCTTCCGGCCCCCGACGCGCGACTTCACCTCGTCGGTGTCCTTCTCCTTCCGGCGCAGCAGCACGCCCACCGCGAGGGTGGCGACCGCCGCGAAGATGAGAAGCGATACGAGCGCGAAGATCATCGGCGCCCTCCGCCGCTACGCTCGAACAGGCCGTCCATGTTCTCGCCCGTGAGTTCGATGCGCTCCACCAGGTGCGGCACGACGCCCGTGGCTTCGTACACGCCCTCGACCGCGCCGTCCTTGCCGATGCCGGTGCGGCGGAAGCGGAAGATCTCCTGCATGGTGACGACCGGCCCTTCCATGCCCACGATCTCCTGGATGCTGAGCACCTTGCGGGTGCCGTCGGAGACGCGCGACACGTGGACGATCAGCTGGAGCGCCGACGCGACCTGCTCGCGAATGGCGCGATCCGGAAGCGCGAGGCCCGCCATGAGAACGAGGTTCTCGAGGCGATGGAGCGCGTCGCGCGACGAGTTGGCGTGAATGGTCGAGAGCGAACCGTCGTGGCCCGTGTTCATGGCCTGGAGCATGTCGATCACTTCCGCGCCGCGGACTTCGCCGACCACGATGCGGTCGGGACGCATACGGAGGGCGTTCCGGACGAGGTCGCGCTGCGCGATCGTCCCCTTCCCTTCGATGTTCGGCGGGCGCGTCTCGAGGCGGACGACGTGCGGCTGCTGCAGCTGGAGTTCCGCCGAGTCTTCGATCGTGACCACGCGCTCGTTGTCCGGGATGTAGCGCGAGAGGATGTTCAGGAGCGTCGTCTTACCGGAGCCCGTGCCGCCCGTGATGAGCATGTTCAGGCGGGCGCGGATGCAGCCGTTCAGGAATTTCGCCATCGGCTCCGAGATGGAGTTCAGCTCCAGGAGGTTCTCCATGGAGAGCGCCCGGCGCCGGAAGCGGCGAATCGAGAGAATCGGCCCGTCGATGGCGGCGGGCGGGATGATGGCGTTCACGCGCGATCCGTCCGGCAAGCGGGCGTCCACGAGCGGCGTCGACTCGTCGATGCGGCGGCCGACGCGCGAGATGATGCGATCGATGATGAGGCGCAGATGCGCCTCGTCGCGGAACTGGACGTCGGTCATCTCGAGCTTGCCGAGCCGCTCCACGTAGACCTGCCGGTGCGTGTTCACCAGGATGTCCGAGATCTCCTCGTCGAGCAGGTAGGGCGTGATGGGCCCGAGGTCGAACGCGTCGTGCAGCAGTTCCTGGATGAGGCGCTCCTCGTCGGGGCGCGAGAGGCCGAGGTTCGAGTCGCCCAGGATGCGGCGCGCGAGCGCCTCCACCTGATCGCGGCGGCGCGCCTCGTCCATCCCTTCCAAGTTCGTCATGCTCAGCTTGCCGATCAGCTCGCGATGAATGCGGCGCTTCAACTCCATGTATTCGTCGCCGCGCCCGGTCCGGGCGGCGGCGCCGTTCGACTCCGAGTCGTAGGTCGGCGCCGTCGAGCCGTTCGTCGGCGAGACGGCGGGGCTCACGCCCGGCTTCTTGAATCGATCGCGCAGGTTCATCGAAGCACCTTCCTTCCGAAGAATCCCCGACGAAGGTTGTCTTCGACGGGCGTCGCCGGGGTTTCTCGGCCGATCAGCTTGCCGGCCAACGCGGTGATGTCTTTCGCCGCCGGCGCGTCCGGATCGTCCAGACAGAGCGCGCGGCCGGCGTTCACCGACGCGAAGACGCGGCGGTAGTCGTTGTGAACGGTGTGCACGGCCCGCATGCCGACCGCCTCGTGAAGCTGGTCGAGCGAGATGAAGCCGCGGGATCCGCTGTAGCGATTCACCACGAGCTGCACCCGGTTCGGAATCTCGGTGAAGCGCAGATGCTCCAGCACCTCGAGGGCGCGGCGCGTCGCGCGGATGGACGGAATGCTGAGTTCCACGACCAGGAGGATGATGGTGCTCCGGTCGAGCAGTTCGAGGGAGATCTCCTCGAACGCGTGGGGCGAGTCGAGCACGACGCAGTCGAACGACGCCGAGAGGGCGTCGACGATCTCGCCGGCCTGCGCCGCCGTGATCGGCTCCGCGTGCGTCAGCTCTTCGGGCTGCGCCAGCACCGCGAGGCCGCTCTGGTGGCGAAGCAGGTTCATGGTCAACGCGGCCGAGTCGAGGCGCGGCGCGCGGAGGAGGTCGTTGATCGACCGGTCCCCCTTCAGGCCGAGCACGTGGGCTCCGCCTCCCGCCTGGGTCTCGAAGTCGGCCAGCACCGTCTCCACGCCGTATTGAGCCTTGAGGCTCACGGCCAAGTTCGCGGCGAGCGTCGTGGAACCGACGCCGCCCTTGGTCGTGAAGACGGTGATGATCGAGCGCGCTCGGGATCCCGCCGCGGCGGAGCGGGCGGCGCCGCTCCGTGAGACGCGCTCGATCGCTTCCTGAATGAGCGCTCGGTCGAGGGGCTTCTTCAGGACTTCCTGGGCGCCGGCGCGGATCGCCTTCAGGAGGAATTGCGGATCCAACGATCCGCCGACCAGGAAGAGCGCCGTGTCGGGCGCGTCGAGTTTGAACTGGGCGGCCGCGTTCAGCGATTCTTCGTAGTCCGCGGGGAGGTCGAGCACGACGAGCCGCGGCTTCTTCTGGCGCGCCAGGAGGAGCCCGCTGCGGAGTTCATGCCGCTCGCCCACGACTTCGACGCCGGGCATGCCCTGCACCATCGAGAGCGTCGAACGACGCGACGATTCGTCTTCGAGAATGACGAGCACCGTGATCGGCTCCGGCCCGGCGTGCGGGCGGTGGCCCGTCGAGCCGGATCCGCTTCCGCCGGCGGGCGCGCCGGGTCCCGACCCATGAGCGCCGCCGTTCCACGTTCCGTTGATTCGATCCCCGTCCGCCATGGCGACGTCTCCCTATTCGACGAGTTGAATGCCGTAGATCATGCTGTCTTCCGGGGGATTCGGACCGCCATTCCCCGGCACGACGTACTTGATGAACTGCCCCTTCACGCCCTGCTGCGTCATGCTTCCGGACGGCCGATCTTTGAGGAAGAAGGCCGCGAACTTCGTGATTCGAACGAGCTTCCTGCCGCTCACGTTGAACGACTCGATGATCGGCGTGATGAAGACTCGCTTGCCGTTGCCGGTGTATTCCTGGTAACAGATTCCATTCCGGCGATCGGTGTCCGAGTCGAATCGCGCCTGAAGCGCCGACCGAAACGGCCCTACCTTGTTGCCGGGCTCGGTCCAGATGAACTCGTCGTCGATCTTCAAGCAGCAGTCGTAGCCGTTCCGGACGTAGTTGTAGATCGCCGCCGCGCCGCCGCCCG